>CAZHQB010000037.1:0-8152 GCA_964534895.1 uncultured Micavibrio sp. | reverse complement strand
AAAGGTTGTGTAATATGTAGATATATAGTATGCTTTATTAAATATAATAATTATGGAGATAACAAATGCAAAATTTATAAGAAGTGTTGTAGGGTCACATAACTTGATTATTGATGATTTACCAAAAATTGCATTTATAGGCCGATCGAATGTTGGAAAATCTAGTGTTATTAATAAACTTGTAAATCAAAATAAACTTGTACGTTCTTCAAGTAAGCCTGGCAAAACACAACAAATCAATTTTTTTTTAATTAATGAAAAAATATATTTTGTGGATTTGCCTGGATATGGATACGCAAAACTTGGTCAAAAATATCGTGAAAAATTACGCCGATTAATTTTGTGGTATTTTATTTCAGGAGAAACTGTAATTACAAAGACGATTGTTATTATTGATGCGAAGGCTGGACTTAGAGATTTTGATAGGGAAATGATAAGTATTCTTCGCGAATATAATCATAAATTTATTATTGTGGCGAATAAAATTGATAAATTAAATCAAAAAGAACTTCATAAATCAATTAAGTTAATAACAGAAGAATTGGGAGAAGAAGTAAGTATTTTTCCATTTAGTGCAAAGACTGGTAGAGGAAAAGATAAATTATTAAAAAATATTTTGCAATAAATTTGTAAGTACTGTTTAGATATGATTTTTTATAATTAATATTTTTTATGGTTTGTATTTCCGTAGTGATAATCCACTAAATAAAAATAATGCAATTAGACCAAAATGAGAAGTCCAAGCTAGGTGGTCAAATAATGAAATAAATAATATTCCAATAAATAATGTTACAAATATAAATTGAGTGATGCTTGTATTTTTTTTGTCCAAATGCAATGCATAAAAAATATTAATTATAAATAATATAAATAATCCAAATCCAATAAGACCTAGCTCAGATGATATTAGCAAATAAATATTATGTACAGGTTGATATTGCCATAGGGGTTTTTTTGTTTTTGAATTGATTTTTAGTGTGTTGGTATAATTTCCTATGCCGACTCCGATAACTGGGTGTGATATTATTAGTGATTTTGATTGTGATATATATAAACTTCTGTCTGATATAGAGTTATGAGAAAAAGTGGTGTCTTTGGAGATTCTGTCAAAGAATAAGTTATATGACAAAATAATGATTATTAATATTGTGAGACTAATTAGTAAAACAGGGATAATGAGTCGTTTAAATATTTGTCTATTATTTTTATAACTGTAAATAATTAGCGCAAATATAGATAATATACTAGTTAGCCATATTGTGCGTGAAAAAGTGTACAAAATATTTGCAGTTAACAAGACAATCCCAAAGAGGATAAAAGTTTTAAAAAATATATTACTATTTCTTTTAATAAATAAATAAATTCCTAGTAAAAGAGCACAAAGTATGATAAGACCAAATATATTAGGGTGAGGTGTTCCGCCGTATGCTCTGAGCCATCTTTCACCGTGTGTTTGTACGATAGCATTCCCGCCACTGAAGATATCATGGTATTGTAAACCTAGAAATTTTTGAGCAAAGGTTTGTTGTGTTATGAATTGATATAGTCCAATTATAGATTGTATAAATACACTAGTAAAAAAAACTATAATCAGTTTGTAAATATTGAATGGAATTATTTGAATTAAAAAGAATAGATCTAAAATTACAGAAAGTTTAATTGCAAAATAAAAGGCAAATTCTTTATCATTTGCCCACACAATTGATATAAATCCCCATATTGATAAAAATAATCCACTTAATAATAATTTTGGTCTTTTAAAAATCTGTGTTAATAATATGTCTTTATATAGATAGATACTTATTGCAATTAATAAAATGAGTGCAATATCAGAAGTATATATTCCAATTGTACTATATTGCCATTTTTCATTTCCATAAAAAACCTCTCTTAAAATCCAAATAGTATGCCATGGGATTGAGAATATAAATATGTAGAGTAAATATTGATAAGTAGTACGTAATATTGTATGCATAATTTAATCATTAATATGGTAATATTACTATATCTATAATTATAATGCTAATCATTATGGATAATCAAAAATATTTAGTATCGGTTATTATAATATCGTTTGTACTGTTTTTAATAGTAAATTTACCACGTCCAATAAAAGTACAAGGTGATGGAATTTTTTATTATGGATGGGCTACATCAATAATTTTTGATCATGATATAGATTTAACAAATCAATTACAAAAAACGTATAATTATGATTTTTATAGTAAATATTTTATTGATAATAATATTAAAACACAAACAAATTTAATTCCAAGTCCTTATGCTTTTGGATCTGCTATATTCTGGACACCCGCAATTTTATTTGTGAATGTTGTGCATGATATTGGACAATTATTCGACATTAGTTTATTTGTCAAAGATGGGTATTCTGAAATTTATATTTTGATGTTAAATTTTACAACTTGGATTTGTGGGATTGTTGCAATAGTTTTTATATTTAAGTCATTGAAATATTATTTCAATTTTACTATTAGTTTGGTGTCTGTTATTATGATATGGTTTGCAACGCCATTTATATATTATCATATTTTTGAACCATCCATGTCACATACTATGTCAATAATGGCTAGCAGTATTTTTCTGTGGTATATATTCAAGTCAATTAATACACAAAAAATAAATTATATAGTAACAGGAGTTATTATATTTTTGATGGTAACAATTAGGTGGCAAAATATAATATTTGTAGCAGCAACTTTGCCTGTTTATATACATTTTTTTACCAAACAAATAAATATTAGAGTATTTGTTAGTATATTTTTTGCGACATCTACATTTGCAATTATTCAAATGTATGTTTGGAAAAAAATTTATAATGTATTTTTACTTATTCCGCAAGGTGATAAATTTATAGGAAAATCATTTCATTTTTTTGAAATACTATTTTCATCAAATAGAGGCTTATTCATATGGTCACCAGTAATCATTATTGCATTATCTGGTATATATTTTTTGTATAAAAAACAAAAATATGTAGCTATTATGTGTATTTTAGCTTTTGTGGGACAATGGATTATAAATAGTATTTTGTCTGATCCTGGCGGTGGAGATGCATTTGGAGGTCGTAGATTCATTGGTGTGTTACCATTTATAGCACTGATGCTTGGAGCGATTGTGGAAAGAATTAAATATAAAAAAAGTATGTTGGTAGTCGCATTAGTTTTTGTAATTTGGAATATAATTCTTATACAAAATTATCTCAGAGGCAGTATACCTCACAGTGGAACTTTTAATATACTAAAAATTAAGTATATTTAATTTAAGAAATGATAATAAAATTTCAAAAATATATAGAATTGGGATTTTAAATTTGCACAAGTTTTTTAGTAGATAATTACAGGTGTGCCAATTTCTGCCCAATTGTAAATAGTTTGTGCTGGACCTACACCTAAGCGTACACATCCGTGAGATACTTTTATACCTAAATGATTTGCTCCTTCTTTGTATCCTCCAGGCCATTCTGGTAATTCATGTATCCCATATTTTCCACTGGGTGTGATAGCCATCCAGTATGGCATATATAGTCCATATTTTTTTGACCATGGACGAGGGTGTTTATTATATATTTTATGTGTGCCTTTGGGAGTATTCATGCCAGGTTTTCCAGAAGAAATTAAGAAAGATCCTTTATTTTTGCCATTTTCAAAAATTGTCATAATTTGAGTTGTTAAATTTATGTCAATATATTTGCCTGTAGTAATTTTTGCTTGAGTGGTTTTTTTTGCTTCTATTAACTTGTCTTGTAAATTTTCTCTCCATGTTTTTGGTTTTGGTAATAGTGTTGTAAATGTAGTTGTGTGTAAAGGTGTGTAATTGTCGTCGGATGTTCCATCTGTTTTTGCATATAATGTGAGAGTATAAGTTGTATTAGCTTGTAAAGGTTCTTGAGGTAATAAATCAAATCGTGTTTTTGTAATATTATTTTGATATATTACAGGTACATCTGGTTGAAGATTGAAATCTATATAAAAACCTTCTGTTGATTTATCAAATTGTACTGTAATAGGGTCTTCAATGCCTAGTTGTACATTTTTTGCTCCTGAGTGAGGTATTATATCGATAACATGAGGATAGTCTGTGACTGTGAAGTTAAATGATGCATTACTAAGTCGGGTAAAATTTTTAGCACGTCCTTCTGGAATACTTATAGTGTATTTTGTATTAATATTCCATCCATGTGTAGGAATAATAGTAATTTGAGTATGATTATCATTGATGACTGCCTTCATAGGTGTGCGAGGTGAGAGAGATATTTTTTTTTGGTAATATGATTTGTCTATTGCAGTATCAAATGTAATTGTGAATGTTTCTGTGGGTAAAATTTCGTGACCATTTTTATCTGCTGTAGGCATAGAAACAAATGTAGGAGAAAATGCATAAATATATACACTAGTTAGAAGTGTTGGAATTGATAGGGCAATTAAAAAGAATAGTTTTTTTATTTTTGGCATTGGTTTAATTAAATAATTATAAAGTTTATGAATATAAGAAAATATTATTCTCTTGCTAATACTAAACAAAAAACTGTTTTTGCCCCAGATAATTTAAGTGTTTTTGCACATTCAGTGAATGTGGCACCAGTTGTCATTATGTCATCAATTAGCAAAATATTTTTACCAACAATTTGTGTTGGATTTTTTATTTCAAAAGCGTTAATTAAATTTTTTTTACGATTACTTTTGTTTCTCATTTTTACTTGGGGAATGGTATAACGTACACGTAGTAGTATATCAGTAATTATGGGAATTTGTAAATTTAATGATCTTGCTAATTTTTCTGATTGATTAAAACCACGCCAACGATATCTACGTTTGTGTAATGGTACAGGTATAATCATATCGGGAGTAGATAATGTAGAATTTTGAAGAGCTTGAGCTAGTAGTAGAGACAGTGGTTCTGATAAATCATGTACAAAACGATATTTATAATAGTGAATTGTTTGTTTAAGTAATTTATCATGATAATATGATGCTACAAAAACACCATCAAATGAATTTGACTTTGTTGTGTAACATTGTGGACATATTTCACCATTGAGTGTAATGTGTTTTTTGCACACTGGGCAATGTTGCTCTGTAAGTATAGGAAGTGTGCTGTGACAATCTGTACAAATCCATTCGTCGAATTTGCCACAACCCAAACATCTAATAGGAAACAAACTATCTAGAATAATTTTTTGTACAGTATGCAAAAAATTATTTACTTTATTTAAGTATAATATTGTTTTTGACATAATCAATTTTCAGAGTTGTTGTGTCAGGATTTTCTACAATGTAGTGTGCAATCTTTCCTTCAATATTATCTTGAATAAATTGACGGATACTACGAGCCCCATTTTTGGTGTTGATATTATTTATAATATATGTAATAAGGCGCTTTGTGAATGTAAGGGTAATATTTTTACTAGCGAGACGTTTTCTTAATTTATTTAGTTCTATTTGGGATATTTTTTTGAAATCTGTCTTTGTTAGTTGATTGAATACGATGACATTATCTAGTCGTGACAATAATTCTGGTGATAAAGCTTCTCTGGATGCAATATTAATTTTTTTTACATAATCATTAAGTGTAGTTGAGGTATTATTAAATCCTAAACTTTTGATATTGGCAACCTCAGTACTCCCTATGTTTGAAGTGAGGATAATAATTGTATTTTTGAAATTTATTGTTCGGCCACTTGCATCAGTTAATATCCCGTCTTCCAGTATTTGGAGAAGAATATTAAATACATCAGGATGAGCTTTTTCGATTTCATCAAAAAGCACGATACTATGAGGATTACGACGAATTTTTTCTGTTAAAGTACCACCTTCACCATAGCCCACATAACCAGCTGGTGCACCAAGTAGTTTTGAAGTTTGATGACGTTCCATAAATTCGCTCATATCTACACGGATGAGGGCATTGGGATTGTCATATAATTCACTTGCAAGTAATTTTGCTGTAAGAGTTTTGCCTGTACCAGTAGTTCCTAAAAAAAGAAATGAGCCATTTGGACGATCTTCATTACAAATACCACTTGCGCTACGTACCAATGTGTCTGTAATTATCGAAATTACGTCATTCTGTCCTATTATTTGTTTTTTGAGTTTTTGTGAAGCCTGTGATAGATTTTTGTTAGTCGTTTGAAGAATTTTGTCTTTTGGAATATTTGCTTGTATTGCAACTGTTTGAGCGATGTCCTCTCGGGTTACTGATATTTTATTTTGTTTGGTTTCTTGTTGCATTTGATCATGTTTGGTGTCGATCTCGTATCTAAGAGCATCTTCAGTTTTTTTCAGTTTAGATGCTTCCAAATATTGTTCGCTGTGAATAAGTACTGATTTTTGAGCAAGTAACTCTTGCAAATCATTTTCTAGTGAGATAATTTCTCTCTGTAAATTATTTTTTGTATCAACATTACATAGACGCGCTGCTGTTTCATCAAGTATGTCCAGAGCCTTATCTGGAAAAAATTGTTCTGGCAGATATCGCGTGCTGTATTCAATAGTTGCATTAATAGCATCTTTGGGGATTATTACATTGTGATATTTTTCAAAAGTTAATTTTACACCATTTAATATCTTACGTACCTCATCTGGTTGTGGCTCGTTTAATATAACTTTTTGAAAACGTCGTTCAAGTGCTGGATCTTTCTCAATATATTTTTTGTATTCTGTTAGAGTCGTTGCTCCAATGATGCGTATATCACCTCTAGCCAAAGCAGGTTTTAAAATATTTGCAGCATCAAGACTGCCACCAGTATTGCCTGTACCAATAATCGTATGAATTTCATCTACAAATAAAATAATATTTTTGTTTTCACCAGCTTCTGCAATTATATTTTTTAGACGTTGTTCAAATTCACCTCGGAAACTAGTTCCGGCGACAAGCGCGGTTAGATCAAGTGTGATAATTTCTTTACCATATAAATAATGCGGAGCATCAAGACTTTTTGCTAAGTGAGCAATATGTTCGATAATTGCAGTTTTGCCAATGCCAGGCTCACCAATTATTATTGGGTTGTTTTTATTTCTTCGTCCAAGAATCGTTACAATTCGTTCAATGGCTGTTTGTCCACCAATAAAAGGTTCTTTTGGTTGTTTTGATATATTTGTACAGAATTGATTTAATAGAGAATCAGTTGTTGTGTCACCGCCCATAAGAGCAGATAAATTTTCTATACCAAATAATCCAGGATGCCCACCGGGCATAGGAATTTGTGGTGACATATTTGATTGACTGTTTTGTTTTTTAGGTTTTGTGGAAGATAGAATTTTTTTTATTACTTTATTTTCTGTGTTTAATAATGCGTATACTAAATGTTCAGTACCAACATAATTATAGCCAAACTCAGAAGCTAAAGCGTGAGCATTTGTGATTAGTTTTTTAATTTCTTTGGATAATTTAATCTTAGATGAATTTTTTTTATTAGTAATATTGTTTGTAAAAATTTCTTTTTCAAAAATTTCTTTTGATAATCCAATATTTTTAAGAACAGTTGAACCAACGCTACCACGTTCTAAAAAAACACCATAAAGCAAATGCTCTGGTAAAATATTTGAAGAGTTATTAGCATCAGCAATTTTTTCTGCATGCAGCATACTTTTACGAGCATGTAGGGTCAACTTTGTTGTCGTAGATTTTTTGTGTGACATAAAATAATATATTCATTTAAGACCAGTACTATATTATGTACATATCTGTAAATATTGTCAATAATGCACACTTACATTTTATTCCCAATCTTAATTACAAATAACAAAAAGACACCTCAGTGATGTATAATTATTTAGTCTAATAGTTAATTAATTTAACTAATAATACTATAAGAAACACAATAACAATGATCAAAAAAGAAGCAAGAAGATTATGACATCATACAAAGTCGTGCAGGAGCGAGGTTGGACCTCGGTCCATAACATTTATTACATCCGTCACATTTTCAAACATGTAAAACTGGCCACAAACCAGTTTTTGTATTAATTTCAAGTATTGCAATTAATTATTAAACTTAGCTAAAAGATAATCATTTTTTTTTACAAAAAGTATGATATAATAAAACCAACATAAAAATTAACACAAAAAGGTATGAAAAAAATATTTTTTTCAATAATGATGCTAACAATTTTCTTTGCAGGACAAGGTGTTT
>CAZHQB010000036.1:0-8386 GCA_964534895.1 uncultured Micavibrio sp. | reverse complement strand
AAAATCATGAAGCAAGCAACGCCAAATTTAAAAAACAATGGTAGTTCGATGGTAGCTATAGTTGGTATTATCTCAGTTACCTTAGTAATATTTGTATTAATAGGAGTTTATTTTTTTGCTGGAAGGCAAAATGCTGATGTGAAAATAAATGAAGTACAACAACATGCAAAGGTGACTAGTAATGTTGTACATAATAATAATTGTGAGCAGGGGGATAAGATTTATTTTTCCATTCCTGAACTAAGAATTAAATTTTTAGTAGATAAAACTATAAAAAATGATTTGGTTTATAGAATTGATGGAAATGTAGTATCATTCACGAGTAAAACATTATTGGCTATTAATAAGGAAAGTTGCAATTTACAAGATGGGGCTAGTCCATTAGGCTCAATGGAAATTTTGGATTCTAAGGGATATAATTCCTACAAAAAAGCAGACTTGCAAAATGGTATTTTGGTAAAAAAAGAGGGTGGAATGTTTTTGATATTTTATCCCTCAGGCACACCATGTTGTGATTTTAATGTGCAAAAGTGCAAAGAATATAATTATACGCCGTTTTATATATTTGATCGACAAGATAAGGAGTGCGTTATCTTTAGTTGAGCATGAATAATTTACTAATAAATTGAGGCGATGTGATTGTTTTTTATGCGAATAATATATTATCAATAAATTATATTTAAACAAAGCATAATTCAGATATTAACATTGTTGATAAGTATTAGCTATAAATGAGATAGAATCTATTAATAACAAATTTATGAAATATAGTTACAATTGGCTCAAAGAATTGAGCGGGACAAAAAAAGAGTGTGGAGGAAGTGGCAGAATTATTTTTGACGCATAGTTTTGAGGTAGAAGGAGTGAAGGATATTTTTGGTTGGTGTAGGACTGCTAAAATAAGCATATAACGCAAGTAAATATAATTAGATTTAAATAATAATTAAATAAAATAATAATTATGAATGTAGAAAAAATGTCGAAGACTTTTAATGGGAATAATAATGAAATTCCCAAAAAAGTTTTGGAAATGGAAAAAATGAATCGTATGATTGAAAATGCAACGGATTTGGGAATGAAAGAGGGGGTGATTTTAAAGATGGATAAATTAAACGAACAGCTGAAAACACTAGAAAAAGAAAGTGGTTTGTCGCAAAAACAGATTATGGAAAATTACGAAAAATTAACTAAAAGAGTAGCGGAGGAAAATATAAATGAGCTGATAAAAGGAATGAGTCCAAAGGAACAGAAATTAATTTTAACTGATATAGCAAAAGGAGTATATGATTCTTTGCTAGAAGCTGTTAAAAAAACTAATCCACAAAAACTTGCTTTGGTTACAAGTTGTGCATTATTATTAACGGTAGGTAGTATGGTTACAGTACCAGTAGTAGAAGCTGGGAATTATTATAATAGCGAACAGTACAGACAAGAGATACAAGGCATAGTGCAAGAAGTGAAAAATATGATTGCTCAAATAGAAATTTATACTGTATTATTAAACGCACACAGCGAACATTCTGATGATTTTGTAATAACAAAAACTGCAAATGGAGTAATAACTGTTGGTTATGCAAAAAAGGAAGTAGCCAGATTAAGTAGGAAATTGCAAGATATAAAAAAGATAAATCCGTGGATAAAAGAAGAGATACACAAAGGTATATCCAGAAAAGAACGGGAACGAGAGGAAATGAGGCAATCTAAAGAAAATAAAAAAGTGAGAGAGAAAATATTTAAAAAGAGTAGGGGGGGGGTAAATCTAATGTACTTAATGCTAAAAAGAAATACACTTGGAGAGATGAAGTAGCTGAAATGGATGCAGATTTTGATAGGATGGAAAAAAAGGTGATATTGCTGAAAGAATTATTAGAGAAATGAAAAGAAGAGGATTGTGGCAAGATGTTAGTGAGGACAAATTTAAGGCTACCACAGCACCAGGCATTATGGGAGGTCTGCCACTTACAATTGATGGGCATAGAATTCCAAGAAATGTATATACCCCCGACGAACTTGAAAGGCTTGATTCTGGCAGGAAAACTTTAAAGGAATTTGGATTTTAGGTACAGAAGTTGTGAGTTCACTTAGATAATTTTATACTTGACAGGTATAAAATTATCTGATATTATTATAAATACTAATATAAAAAATATCAAAATGCTTTATCAAAGAGATGTATTATCAAAAATTAAAAAAGTGATAGATAGAGAGGAATTTATTATTTTAATGGGAGCTCGTCAAGTTGGCAAGACTTCGCTTTTGATATTGTTGAAAGAATTTTTAGATAAAAATAAAAAAGATAGTTATTATTTTAATTTGGAAAATAGAGAATATCTAAAATTATTAAATAAACATCCTTATAATATTTTTGAATTATTACCGAAGTCTAAAACAAAACAGTTTGTCTTTATTGATGAAATTCAATATCTTGATGATCCAACAAATTTTTTGAAATTATTATACGACGAAAAAAGAAATGACATTAAAATTATTGCCTCAGGATCATCTTCGTTTTATATAGACAACAAATTTAAAGATAGTCTAGCCGGAAGGAAGTTTTTGTTTGAGATTTATCCTTTAAATTTTTATGAATATATTAGATTTAATAATCAAGAGGAGTTATTGAAGTTAAAAAATAAAAAATTAACTATTTGGGAGCGAAAGAAAATTTTATCGTTGTGGGATAATTATTTGCTTTATGGAGCTTATCCTAAGATAGCTTTAACGGCCGAGGAAGATATTAAAAAAATATTGCTAGAAGAAATAGGTACGGCATATATCAAAAAAGATATTGAAGATGCAGGAATAAAAAATATTGATAAATATTTTGCTATTTTAAAAATTTTAGCTAGCCAATCTGGGCGATTGCTTAACACCAAAGAATTAGCAAATATTTTAGGAATTGCGCACAAAACAGTCGAAGGATATTTGTATGTGATGAAAAAATCTTATCAAATTAGTTTGATAAAACCTTTTTATAAAAATATGCGTAAAGAGCTTACTAAGATGCCAAAAGTATATTTGAATGATTTGGGACTGAGAAACTTTTTTTTGAATAATTATGGTACAATAGATAAGCGAGAAGACAAGGGTGAGTATTTAGAAAATATAGTTTTCAGGGAATTTTTATTGCAGTCGGATAGTGTGGAGAAAATAAAATTTTGGCGAACACAAGATAAACAAGAAATTGATTTTATTTTTAATAATTCTGCTTTTGAGGTAAAATTTAATAAGGAGAAGTTTAATTATCAAAAATATAATAAATTTACAAATTTTTATCCAGAGATTAAATTAACTTGTTTAAGTTATGCAGATATTTTAAGATATTTTTATAAATATAAAATTTAGAAATTTATGAAATACAGTTATAATTGGCTCAAAGAATTGAGCGGGACAAAAAAAGAGATTGAAGAAATTGCTGATTTGTTTATTACGCATAGTTTTGAAGTTGAGGGTGTAGAAGATTTATCTAAAGGACTTGAAAATGTTGTTATAGGTGAAGTTTTGGAAGTGAAGAAACATCCTGATGCGGATAGGCTTAATGTGGCAAAAGTAAAAGTTAAAAGTCAAAAATTGAAAGTTAAAAGTGACGAAGAAGTGTTGCAAATTGTTTGTGGGGCGCCTAATTTGGAGGTGGGACAAAAAGTTCCGGTGGCTTTGGTGGGTGCTGTTTTGCCAGACCCTCACCCCAACTCTCTCCCAAAGGGAAAGGGGAATACAAAAGGATTTGAAATTAAAAAAAGTAAAATTAGAGGTGTTGAATCAAATGGTATGATTTGTGCAGAGGATGAGTTGGGGTTAGGAGATAATCATGAAGGCATTATGGTATTAAGTGAAGATGCACCTGTAGGAGAATCTTTTGCTAAATTTATGGGACTTGATGACGATATTATTGATATTGATATTTTACCTAATCGTGGACATGATTGTTTGAGTTATCGGGGAGTAGCAAATGAAATTCGTGCTTTGGAAAATAATCGTGATGACTCAGTATTGTTAACACATTTACCCAAAGGAAAAGACAAATTGTCCGTGTCGATAGACACAGATAAATGCAATAGATATATTGGTGTAAAAATTGACAATATTCAGATAAAAGAGTCGCCTGCGTGGTTGCAAGCTCGATTACGAGCTTCTGATATTAATCCAATAAATAATGTTGTAGATATTACAAACTATATAATGCTCGAAACTGGTCAGCCACTTCATGCATTTGATAGTAAAAAAGTTTCAAAAATTGCAATAAGGCAAGCGACTAAAAAGGAAAAATTGGTTTTATTAGATAAACAAGAATTAGAATTGGACAAAAAAGATATTGTAATAACTGATGGACAAAATCCAATTGCATTAGCTGGTGTGATGGGTGGGCTAAGTAGTGCTGTGGTGGAGGATACTCAAAGTATTATTTTAGAAGCGGCGTCTTTTGATGCTCCTACGATTCGTTTAACGCAAAGAAAATATAATTTACAAACAGATGCAGCTTACAGATTTGAGAGAAATTTAGATCCAAATTTGGCTCAAGTAGCAGCTGTTCGAGCTATCGAAATGTTAGAAGAGTTGGTTGGCGGACAAATTGAAAGTATTGTGGATATTTATCCAAAACCTGTTGAGCCGTGGACTATAAAAGTATCTGTACAAAAGGTAAATAAATTGTTAGGAACAGAAATACCTGTGCAAGAAATGGTAGATATTTTGGTGCGACTTGGTATGCAGGTTGAGAATATGGATGAAAAAAATATAGACGCTATTGTTCCGACAATACGAGTGGATATAAAAACACAAGAAGATATTATTGAAGAAATTGGCAGGATGTATGGTTATAATAAAATCAAACCAATTCCACTTATGAGTAATATACAGACTCCACATCGCAATGAAATACGATTTTTTGAGAGAATTCTTAGGGATGTTTTTGTTTACGGTGGTTTTGATGAAGTGCGAGGGTATTCTTTTTATTCAAGGGGGGATGCTCAGGCTATTGGACTTGATGATGAGAGTCATATTGTGCTTATGAATCCTATGAATCCAGATCAAACTTTTATGCGTCGTACTCTTATGCCTAGTTTGCTTAATTTTGTAAAGAAAAATTTTAGTTATTTTGAGCGTATTCAAATCTTTGAAATTGGCAGAATTTATGATCCTGTAGAAATGAATTTGCCAGATGAGAAATTGGTACTTGGTGGGGCAGTAGCATCAAAAGATTCGGATGGTTCACAATTTTTTGAAATGAAGGGAATAATAGAGGTATTATTAGATAGAATTAATATTGGTAAATATTATTTGGATACTAATTTTGATGAAAATGTAGAACACTTACCAAATTTACATCCATCACGTAGAGCAATTATTAAAATGGAAAGTGGTAAAATAATTGGATGGTTTGGAGAAGCTGATAAAAAAACTTCTAAGTATTTTGGACTCAAAAAAAATCGTGCAGTTGTGTGTGAATTAGATATAGAAGAAATATTTACACAAGTTGAATCAGAAAACTTTTTTGAAGCATTGGTAAAATATCCATTTGTAACTAGGGATATTTCTATGAAAGTAGGAGAACGAGTGCGAGTGGGCGATGTAGAACGAATAATTTATGTAAGTGGTGGAGATTTAATAAAAGACGTTGATTTGTTTGATTTGTATGTAAATAAAGAAACAGGAGAGCGTTCTATGGCATTTCATATAGTTTTTGGTGCAGATGAGAAGACACTTGAAGCAAAAGAAGTGGATGAAAAGGTGCAAGATATTATAACAGAGTTAGAAGATATGGTAGATATTGAAATACGTAAGTAATATTTTTAATATGTTTGAAAAAAAAATTGTAGATGATGTCAACAAAACACAAACAGTTACAGAAAGTGAAAAAAATACTACAACAAAAAAAGAGTATCTTCAAACTAAAATAACCCGAAGAGGATTTTTAAAGATGGCGGCAATTTTTGGTGCTGGTGTTGCTGTTGGTAAAAATGTAAATGCTATAGAAGAATTTATAACAAAAGAAAATAATTGGACAAAAGATGTTGAAAATGATTTTTGGCTTTCTGTTATAGAAAATGTTTCACGACAAATTGGTGAAGAAATAACACCACAAGATGTTAGGGCACATTTAATTACAAAACTTTTTAATATACCACAAGGATGGACATCTGGACTTTCAACACAACAAGAGATAAAAATCGACGGAACAGTTGAACAAAAGCGTATGTATCCAAAATTGGATCAATTAATAGCAACGCACTTTACAAATAAAACTGTTGCTGTGGCAAAGACTAGTGATGGTGAGCCTGTGATTAGTACAGATTTTAGAGATTTTAAAGACATTGGTAATATTCTAAAATCTTTTAAGAAAGAAGTTGCACAATTGGATGTGGGAAAGGAGTTTGGTATGAAAATTTATACTATATTAAGGAAAGAATACGAACATCTGCAAAATATTTATGAAGAAAATAAAAATATAAAACGTATTGATATTAAAAGAGAATCTCGTGATCGTTCAATTGAATTTGCATATCTGCCGGGGGGTAATCCCGTATTTTTGAGAGGGTATATTCATAGTAAAGAATGGCAATCTGTGCACGGTGAACATTTAGCTGATACATATAAAGATGTGGATTATATTGCAATTGAAAGTGGTGGCGTGCCTATTGGAGAACGATTACAGGATCAATGGTCAAATAAGTGGGAAAATAAACAGGGAGATTATAGTCGATTAATGAAAGATTTAGTAAATAATGGTTTCGATGGAATATTTTTTGATATAGATGCACGTAATAATACTAAAATACAATTTGATAGTTATTTTGATAGTGAAAATAATCTGCAACAAATACAGCTTCCGGATATATTTTATGAACATTACTTTCTTTATTTACAGCGGGAAAATCCGAGATTTACAAAAAAGATAAAATCATCATCAAAATTAAAACAAATAATGTTAACTCAAACAACAGCGACTCCTCATATTTTAAGCGCAAATCAACGAATGATGAATGATGCAAAATTATATGACGCTTCACTAAGTATTTCAAATAATCTTACAGTAGCAACATTGCCAACTGGAAATGAGCTTGGGCAAATGGCATTTGCAGACGCAATGTCTGCACTTAAATTACACATTTTGGCACAAAATATGAATGATGGGCATATTAAAAAAGGTATTATTGTGGACTTTGAGGGTGCAGAACATTTACCAATGAAATCTTTTTATCTTAAATATCCACAATATGCAGCAGAGATTGTGCTGAGAACAATACATGAACTTATGGCTAGTTATGTTGGTGATAATTTGAATTGGGATGATCTAAAACAAGGCAAAAATAATCCAAAAAATTTGTATAATGTGCAACAAATGTTTGAAGCGCCCGATTGGTTTGATATGATACAAGAAATCAAGCGTATTCCAATGGCATATGTAGAAAATGATCCAAATAAAACTGTTGAAATTGGATTAAATCAAAAAAAAATGAAAAAATATAATAAATTAGATACAGGCTCACTCGATAATATTGACACTTCTGTTGTGTGGGCACTTTTTGACAATGATTACATACAAGCACATATTGATAACATAAAATCATATGTAATTCAAAACAAATAATTGATAATATTATAATTTATGAATATACACAGTAAATTAGTTTTTTTATATTGCAAACATAAAGGGTGAATAATTATAGTTTTGATACTTGTATTTTATTCAAATTTGTGTTACGTTGTGTAAAAGTAGTTTTTTAATAATAAAATATACACCACAAGGAGGCGAAATGATAGGAAGAATGGAAGGTAATTTTGCAATAGGATTTTGTTTGAGTTTTATGGCCATGTTGGTTATTGTAGTGGGATTTATTGCAAATATTCCAAGCATAGTATGTATTGGTATATTAATGGAATATTCAGGTATTTTTCTCTTGTTTATTTTTGTATGGCAATATTTATATAAAAATTTTAAAGCATTGAAATATGCTGTAAAACATTTAGAGAGGAAGGGAATCGGTTATGAATAAATTCAAAATCTTCTTTATTTTGTGGTCCTTGTATGCAAAAGGATATTTTTTTTGTCATGTAATAAATTATTTTTTTGGAAGCGGTATTTTTCTGACCGCTTTAATATACGTGACAATATTATTTGTTTGTATACTTATGATTATTGGTGGATTGATACTATCTGGTAAGATGATTTGTGCTTCAGATGACGTTGATTTTGATAAAAAAATTATAGGACTCTGTGCAGGTGTCTGCATAATGTTATTGGGAACAATGATTTTTTTGCCAGAATTATTTATAATATAAAGAACATTTGGGATAACACGTATAAATTTATACGTGTTTTAAAATTTTTGATTTTTTGTTACAATTGCAGCAATTAGGGTTACCTTTAGGGTTTAGGTCAAATGTG
>CAZHQB010000035.1:0-9286 GCA_964534895.1 uncultured Micavibrio sp. | reverse complement strand
TATATATTATGCCACTTTTTTTAGTTTTTACCCACACTTTATATTATAGAGCCATGCAAAATTTGACAAAATGTCCTTAGCATTGTACTTTGTGAAAATAGACTTATGATTTTAATGTTTTTGCGAAGACGAAGTAAACCCTATCAGACTATCAATAACCTGTTCAAAATTGTTTCGTCGCAAACTCCTCGCAATGACACTAAAAATACCTGCCTATCGGCAGACAAGCTAATTACTAATACACTAACTAAATGAAACTACTAATAGTAGAGTCCCCTACAAAAACAAAAACTATCAAAAAATATCTAGGAACTGGTTACAAAGTCACTTCTAGTGTTGGACATATCCGTGATTTGCCTAAATCAAACAAGGATGCGATTGATACTGAAAATGATTTCAAACCTCGCTATGTTATCTCAGAAGATAAACAAAATGTGGTAGATGAGCTTATTCGTCTAGCTAAGAAGTCAAACGAGATTTATCTAGCAACTGACCCTGACCGTGAGGGAGAGGCTATTGCTTGGCATGTTGCTGAAATTTTGAAAGATGCTGGCATTCCCAAATCAAAGATGCAACGAGTAACATTTAACGAAATTACAAAAGAAGCAGTAAATGAAGCCATGAAACATCCAACTCGCATAGACCAAAACCTCCGTCGTGCTCAAGAAGCTCGTAGAGTACTAGATAGATTAGTGGGCTATGATCTCTCTGGAATTATCTGGAAAAAAGTACGCTATGGACTTAGTGCTGGGCGAGTACAATCCCCTGCTCTGCACATTCTAGTAGAACGCGAAAAACAAATTCGCGCTTTTGAACCCGAAACTTATTGGAATCTAAAAGCTGATTTTAAAACACAAAATAAAGATGATGTAACTCTAACTTGCAAAGAAGAGCCTCGTGAAGAAAAAGAGGTTAAAAGAATTGAAAAAGAAGCAAAAAAAGGCACTTGGATTGTCAAGGATGTCAAAGAAACCACTCGCAAACGAAAACCAAAAGCTCCTTTCACTACTTCAACCCTGCAACAGACTGCTTCTTCTCGGCTAGGATTTTCTCCATCTCGTACTATGCGCACAGCTCAAAAGTTATACGAGGCTGGGCATATCACGTATATGAGAACGGATTCCGTAACACTATCCAAAGAAGCTCTCACTTCAATAAAAAAGGTTGTTGTGCGAGAATTTGGTAAAGAAAATTTTGAATTTAGAATATTTAAATCTCGTAGTAAAAATGCACAAGAGGCTCATGAAGCAGTGCGACCATCTCACGCAGAAGTTGAAAATGCTGGCACAACTGATGACCAGAAAAAACTCTACAAACTCATCCGTGCACGAGCAATAGCATCTCAAATGGTAGACGCACAGACAAAACAAACTCGCATCATAGCTAACGTAAGTGATGACAAAATTCCTGACTTTACAGTTACAGGTTCACGAATTATCTCACTTGGTTGGCTAGAAGCTGACCCAGGAGCTCGTGGAGAAGACACAGAAGTACCCAAGGTAGCAAAAGATGAAAAACTAAAATTGAAAAAATTTAATATAGAAGAAAAAGAAACTCTACCACCACCACGATATTCTGAAGCAGGACTTGTCAAAGAATTAGAAAGTCGTGGTATTGGTCGCCCAAGTACTTATGCATCTATTATCCGCACAATTCAAACTCGTGGCTATGTAGAAAAAGAAGGAAGCGCACTCAAACCAACTGATACTGGTGAAGTAGTAAGTGATTTCCTCTGGATGCATTTTGAAAAATATATAAATGATGAGTTCACCGCAAAGATGGAGGATGAACTAGATGAGATAGCTCGTGGAGAAAGAGATTATACACAAACACTCTCCGAATTTTATAAACCCTTCACAAAAGATGTAAAATCAAAGGAAAAGCTCGAAAAAGCAACTGACCTAGGTGACGCTGACAAAAAAATGAAATGTCCAAAATGTAAAGGTTCTATGATTATTAAGCTTGGAAAAAATGGTAAATTCCTAAGTTGCAAAAAATTCCCAGACTGTGACGGAGCTCGCACAATGGAGGGCAAAGAGTTAGCAGGTCCAAAAGAAACCGGAGAAGCTTGTCCAAAGTGCAAAGATGGTAAACTAGTAGAGCGAGAAGGAAAATTTGGTAAATTCATATCCTGCAACAATTACCCAAAATGCAAATATATAAAAGAAGATCCCAAAGAAGCAGCAAAGAAAAATACAGGTGTCAAATGTCCTATGTGTAAAAAAGGAACAATGACTGAAAGAAATGGACGATTCGGTGTGTTTTACAGTTGCACAGAATACCCAGACTGCAAAAACGCAATCAAAGCAAAACCAACAGGCAAAATCTGCAATTACAAACGAGAAGACAAGGGCGGAGTAAAATGCGGAGCACTAATGATGGAAGGAACTAAAACAATACCAGAAAGGTGCTCTGATAAAACTTGTCCAAACCATCGTCCTGATAAATTAGAAGGTTACAAACCAAAAAAGAAAAAATAAATTAAGAATAGTGGACAATTCTAACCGTCCACTTTTTTATAGTTTAGCCAAACAAAAAACACCCATAGACAATATTTGTCTATGGGTGTTTACTTTTACTTTTTTAATAATTTTTTATATAAGCGCACTGTTTTACAATGTACTTTTATGAAATTTTTTATCTCAACCACAATATATTTTTTTTCTGAAGAAGATAATTTTTTATCCTCTAAGGACAAATCAAATTCTCCAAGAGCTGGATTGTCCAAACTCGGATTCCAATTAGAATCCAAATCTCCACCTTCCATTTTTCTTCCCAAGCTACCATAATATCCAAACGGTCGCATAAGAACTGTAATTGTAACTCTGTTGTTTGTCCTTTCTGAAAAATTTACTGCTTGCTTTCTCTCCAAATGCACAGCAATTCCTGGAAAGTTTAGACTGTGCAAATACAATACAATTACTTTTTCCCTTGTAGACAGATAATCTAAATCTGTTAAAAAGCCTCCGACAAAAATCCTTTCACTTCCATTTGTAACAATTAACATTGCCACGTCCTCCTTTTTATTGATTTGAGACTTTTTTTCCAATTATTTCAGCTAATTCAGAAAGAGAATTGTTCAATCTTGTTGGCACTATTGCTTCTTTGCATTTCTTTGCTCTAAAAATATTCACCGTTACAAATCCGCCTGGACATTTTAGAGCTATTTTTTCTTTCTCGTTAGTGACCAAAGTGCAAACTCCATAGCTACTGACAAGAGAACTTCCATCACAACCAATACGCTCAATTTTAATGTTATTTCTATGAGCGTATCTTCTAGCATTTTTCTCTAATCTCGTTTCTACAATTCCAGCCGTATTACAAATTGGCCAAATTAGACAGACAAAAATCAAAAAACAAGCTATCACAACAAATCCCACAACTTCACCATCACTAATGTCTTCATTACTCATGATAATCCTCCTATTTTTAATATATCTCTTACGACAAAAATTGTTGAATACTTTGCTTGTGACTCTTTAAATCTATCTCTACCGAGATTTGTTATATGATACAAATCTTTTGGTTTACCTCCCTTTAAACCCGAGGGTTTATGGCCACAGATCTCAATATATGATTTTTGTTTTAATCGCCCAATATTAACATATAATGCAGCAATACTGGGATATTCAATATCACAACAATTTAAATTAATAATCTTATCACGACAATTTAAATCTATGATATTTTTTATTGACGTATACAGCTCTTTAGCTGTCATATCTTCTATATGCAACACCCGCAATATCATCATTTGATACCAACTCAACATATTTTTCATGACAATTCTCCTTTTTAATATATCTCCATGAATTATTGTTAAACAACTATGATAAATAACTCTAGCATATAACAATGTACTTGTCTACAAATAATTTATACTATACTAAATATAAAATATGCTTATAATTTATATAATCAAAAAAAATGAAATCATTTAATCAACATACCCCCTTCTCCCTCTGGGAGAAGGTGCCCGATAGGGCGGATGAGGGCTTGTTACAAAACATTTTTCACAGGCTTGAAACTTTTTCTATGAATTGGTGTTGCCCCGTGTTTTTGTAGTGCTTCTATATGAATTTTTGTGCCGTAACCCTTGTGCCTAGCAAATCCGTATTCTGGGTATTTTTTGTCATATTCTTCCATCATTTTATCTCGCACTACTTTGGCAATAATTGAAGACGCTGCTATTGTTTTTGATATTTGATCACCTTTTGATAGCGTACTTTGTTCTCTGTTAAAATTTGGTAAAAGTTGGTTGCCGTCTATTATTACCATCATCATTTCTGCATCAGTATAAATATCTGATTTGTCTATTTCTTTTTCAAGTGCATCAAATGCTTTTTTCATAGCTAAAAATGTCGCTTGCAAAATATTTATTTCATCTATAGCTTTTGGACTACACTTTCCAACTCCTACAAAAAACTTCTCCCTCACAAACTCAAAAGTTTCTTCTCTTTGTTTTTGGCTGAGCAACTTAGAATCTCTGATAAGTTTCCAATCACCTCTGTCACACTCCACACCAAAATCAGAGATATTTTTTATAGCACAGGCTCCAGCTACCACAGGTCCAGCTAGAGGCCCCCTCCCTACTTCATCAATTCCCACAATAACATCATATTTATTTTGTTGAAATTCTTTTTCCTTTTCAAAGGTTGCAATTTTCATAGTTTTGTGATATACTAGTGTGTCTGTACATTAAAATACTAACATATAATAATCCAGTGAGGAATGCCTGTGAAAAATTCAAAATACACACCATATCGTAAAATGATTGTAAATTATGAAATTCCATCACATAAAATTGCACAAATAATTGGAAACTGTACTGCTAGTGCAGTACGAGCTGCACGCAGACGCTTTT
This sequence comes from uncultured Micavibrio sp., assembly GCA_964534895.1. Classification (GTDB taxonomy): domain Bacteria; phylum Patescibacteriota; class Minisyncoccia; order Moranbacterales. The sequence continues at coordinate 4,422 of CAZHQB010000035.1, read as the reverse complement.
TGAAACCTGTCGAATGCAAGAAAACTAACGCCAAATGGCGTAAAAATAATCGTGCTTATGAAAATAGCATGAGCAGAATATCCCGCAAAAAAACAAGAAAAACTGCAGCTAACCACAAAACTACTTGGACAATTGCGGAAGAAAAACTTATTTTAGAAAGCCATCTCACAACACGAGAACTGGCAAAAGAACTGGGCAGAACGATGGATGCTATTTATAAGCATCGTCATCGTTTAAAGAAAAAACTCAGCAAAGGAGGTTTGTGATGAAAATGTATTTTTTTGATAGAAAAGATCATAAAGTATGGCGAGAAGCCAAAAAAGAAGATTTGCATATGCAAGTTTGCAAATTTTTGGGATGGAACTCTCCTAAAGATTGTGTTGCGCTAATAATTGCACACACAACTCAAATTATGGGTCATGTACAGATGCTCGAGAGCTTTACAAGACACTACCCGGAATATAAAAATATTAATCCTGACGTAGCAGGAACCCTACATTTCAAGGGTTATGTGATGAGCTGGGACAGTCCAACACTTGATGTTCAAACGCCGGCAAAATTAATGTCTCCAATTCAAAAAGCCCTGATGATTCTACTTGAAAAATAATTTCCACTGCTGTTAAGTCCAAACTTTATACATATAAAGTTTGGACTTTTTTACTTTTAAAAAAATTTTCCAAAACACATACCTTTATGCTACAATACTTTATGACAAACATGAAAATTTGTCATCACTATTTACTTATTAATATTTTAATGACAGACACACAGGTCCGTCACTATAGATTATGTCTTTTGTTCACCTCCATGTACATTCTGATTTTTCTTTGCTCAATGGTCTGGCTAAGATCGATGATCTTTTGGACGCTTGTGAAAAAGAAGGTATGACTGCAATGGCTCTCACCGACAAAAACGCGGTTTATGGAGCTGTTGATTTTTATGTTAAAGCAAAAGAACGAGATATTAAATCTATTATAGGTGCAGAAATTCTTGTCGCCCCTGGTGGAATGGACAAAAAGACAACTTCTGCAAACTCTCGCAAAGCAAATCAACTTGTGCTACTTGTAACCAATGAAGTTGGATACAAAAATTTATTAAAAATAATTACAATAGCTCAACTAGAAGGATTTTATTACAGACCAAGAGTGGATTATAACGTATTAAAAAAATATTCTAAAGGATTAATTGCTCTATCTGGTAATAATTTTGGTGAAGTTAGTGAAGCTTTGGCTAACGATGGCTATAATCAAGCAAAAGAGAAAGCCTTACTCTACAATGAAATTTTTGGACAAAACAATTTCTATCTAGAATTACAAGATCATCCAGATTTCGAAAAACAATCAACAATAAATAAGGGATTAAAAAAAATAAACAAAGAAACTAACATTCCGCTAGTTGTGTGTGGAGATGTGCACTATATACATAAGACCGATGCTGATATCCATGATGTTTTACTTTGCATTAAAATGAACCGTAAAGTTGATGAAGGTGATAGACCTAATATGAAAAAATTTGACCTCTCATTTCGAACTGAAAAAGAATTGCGTAAAATTTTTGCAGATGTACCAGAAGCGTTAGATAATACTACAAAAATTGTTGGTAGATGTAATTTTGAGATGGAATTAGGCCATACTAAATTACCTTATTATCCTTTACCAAAAGGCAAAACTGCTGACGAAACTTTACGTGAAATGTGTAAACAAAGAATTACACAAAAATTAGGCACTAACATCCCAAAAGAATATAAAGATAGAATGGAATATGAACTAGATATTATTCAAAAAACAGGTTATGCCTCTTATTTTTTGATTGTACAAGATTTTACAAACTGGGCACGTGCAAATGGTATTATTGTAGGACCTGGACGCGGTAGCGCAGCTGGCTCCTTCGTATCATATCTTACTGGTATTACAAATATGGACCCTATTAAGTATAAATTACTTTTCGAACGTTTTCTCAATCCAGAACGTGTATCTATGCCCGATGTTGATATGGATTTTCCTGATGATAGACGTGACAATGTACTTGCGTATGTACGTGAAAAGTATGGCGCAGATCATGTAGCACAAATTATCACTTTTGGTACTATGGCAGCAAGAGCAGCGGTACGAGATGCTGGTCGTGCATTGGGCTTTCCTTATAATTTTTGCGATCAAGTGGCAAAAATTATACCAGAATTTACTTCTATTGATAAAGCATTAAAAGAAGTACCTGATTTTAAAAAACTTCATGAAGAAAATGTGGATGCTCGAGAACTTATAGATACTGCACACAAACTAGAAGGATTATGTAGACACTCTTCAGTTCATGCTTGTGGTGTTGTTATTACTGATAAACCAGTTTCAGAATATACTGCACTTCAAAGAGTCTCTGCTGATGATGAGGCCACAGTAACTCAATATGCTTCTAGTACAAAATTTAGTGCAGTAGAAAAAATTGGACTTCTCAAGATGGACTTTTTGGGACTTAAAAACTTAACAATCATTCAAAACACTCTTCAAATTGTCAAAAAGATACATGGAATTGATATTGATATAGAAAATATTTCACTTACAGATAAAAAAACATATAAATTATTGCAAAATGCATTAACAACAGGTGTATTTCAATTAGAATCTAGTGGGATGAAACGCTACTTGCGCTTGCTCAAACCTACTGTATTAGAAGATATTATTGCAATGGTGGCTCTTTATCGTCCAGGTCCAATGGAGTGGATCCCTGATTTTATTGATGGTAAACATGGCAAAAAGAAAATTATATATTTACATCCAAAATTAGAAGCAATATTGTCTGATACTTATGGCGTGGCAGTTTATCAAGAACAAGTCATGCGTATAGCTCAAGATTTAGCAGGATTTACTCTCGGTGAAGCTGACATTCTACGAAAAGCAATGGGTAAAAAAATTATTAAATTAATTAAAGAACAAAAAATTAAATTTATTGAAGGATGTGAAAAAAATAGAATCTCAAAAGAAGTAGCAGAAAAAGTTTTTGCTTTTATAGAGCCTTTTGCAGGATATGGTTTTAACCGCTCTCATGCAGCTTGCTATGGACTAATTGGTTATCAGACAGCGTATCTAAAAGCTCATTATCCTGCTGAATTTATGGCAGCACTTATGACTGCTGATCAAGGAAATACAGACCGGATAGCAATTGAAGCGGCTGAATGTCGTGAAATGGGCATTGAAGTACTAGCACCAGACATCAATGAGAGTTTTCAAGAATTTGCTGTTATTTATGCAAATGAAGACACACAAAAACAAAATCCTAGAATTAGATTTGGACTTAATGCTATCAAAAATGTCGGTAAACCAGTCGCAAAAGAAATCGTAGCCGAAAGAAAACGAAATGGTAAATATACTGATATTACAGATTTTTGTACACGTGTTGGGTCAAAAGACCTCAACAAAAAATCAATTGATGCACTCGCTATGGTTGGTGCACTGGATGCATTTGCGCCCCGTGATGATATATTGGCAAGTATGGATGATATTTTGCGATTTGTGAAAGATTTGCGAATAAGTGCTCAATCAAACCAAAATTCACTTTTTGGAGATGCTCAATTATCTCGTGCAGAAATAACAATTTCCAAAATACAGAGTTCCGGCAAAAAACAACACTTAGCATGGGAAAAACAACTTATAGGACTTTATATTTCTGATCACCCTTCCAATGAATACCGAGACTTCTTAGATTATATGTGCACACCTCTCAATGAGCTGGGAGAGGATAAAGCAAATAAAATGGTAACAATTGGAGGAATCGTAATCGCTATCACAGTAATCCTCACCAAAAAAGGACAAAATATGGCATTTGTCACGCTTGAAGATGGTAAAAGCACAACAGAGTGTCTTATATTTCCACGACTTTTTGATGAAAAAAAGGATTTATTAATCGAAGGTAACGCTCTCGTGTTAAAAGGCAACTTATCTGATAAAAATGATGAATTAAAATTTTTAGCGGAATCAATAGAGGAAATCAACGAAGAGCAAAATAAATATGCAAAAAGTGTTATGGCAACACGCAAAAAATACGGTGCAACAAAGGAAGATTTGAAACAAAGAAAAGAAGAAAATGAAAAATTAATGAATAAATCTAACACGACAAAAGCTAGTAAAAACAATCAAAAATTACTAATAATTCTACCTAAAAATGGCACAAAAGAAATAATAGAAAAATTAAAAAAAATACTAGACAAATGCGAAAGTGGAACCACGCATATATTTCTACTGCACAACGACCAAAAAATGAAAACAACTTATACCATAGACTACAACTCAAACAGCCAAGATAAAATCATAGAATTAGTAGGTAAAGAAAATGTTTTGTTGGGAAAATAAAATACCAGTAACAAAGAGCTCTTTGTTACTGGTATTGAGTTTTTGGAGAAAAAACTTACAACCGGATTTTGTTGTGTTTTCT
>CAZHQB010000034.1:0-10156 GCA_964534895.1 uncultured Micavibrio sp. | reverse complement strand
TTTAGGGCATAAAGCCCCCTCGCTCGTGTTTTCATGGACATGAGGGCAGACGAGGTTCCTAACAAAGGAGGGAGGTAGCATGAACAGAGAAGCGTGGAAAAAACAGCAAATAAAGGAATATAGGGAAAAATTAATGAAAGAAACAGTAAAAGAGGATAAAGCCAGTAAAAGAGGCTGGCTTACAAGGTTAATGGGCACTGGTAAAAAGTACACTATCCCACGCATTTACCTAAAAAATCTGGCAATAGCCAATTACGGCTCTTGTCAGATGGAAATATTTATTGGGGGTGATGGAAAACATCCCCTAACCATAACTGATTATGGTAATTATTTCTGTGCAAGCCAAAGAAGGTTGATGGTAAACTCTGATACAGTATTGAAAATAATATTACTGTCAGAGTGTGGCAGTGTTTTGGCAGTGCCAGAGGAAGAACCCTGGATGACAGAGAAGGGAATTGAGAGCTTTCTCGGTAAATCCCTAAGGTGTGCCCTTAGGGATTTAATGGAGGAACATCTCCAAACTCCTAAAGGGAAAAATATGGCTGAAAGAATTGAAGCGCTTAAGTCAGAAGCGCTAGTGCTTCGTAACAAAATTCTCTCTGGAGAGCATGGGAAAATCCAGGAGGAAATTACAGCCACGAAGGATTATATTGAAGGGTTGGTAAATAATACACAAAGAACGTATGATTATCGACAATTCTTAAAGAAACATCTCTTTGCAGGTCTTGAAACTGTTCGAACGGACAGTTTACCGAATACCAAAATTGACTGTAAATATATTTTGTTGGAGGCAGAAAGAAAAATTCTGGAAGCAAACAACAAATAATTAAAAAATCCTCTTGACGAATTGTGTGTGTTTTACGCAATTTGTCGGGAGGTAATCTGTCCGTGAGTGTGTACTCACGCTGATGAGTCGGAAACGACGAAACAGAATAGTTCTTTACAATTTATAACATAAAACCGTAGGTAATTTTGGGATTGTCAAAATATTTTTGACTGACTACTTGATAGTTTTTAATGTTGATTTTTTTAGAGCGACGAGCAAGGGTTTTTAGATGTTGTTCGTTGGCTGATAGTTTTACTTCATAGGCTATTTTTTCATCAACAATAAAATCAATTTCTTGACCATCTTTTTGTTGCCAATACTTGACTTCGCCGTGATGTCGTAGAAGATTAAAGATTGCATTTTCAAATATCGATCCTCTATCTAAGCGGGAAAATTGGTTAAGTAGTCCAGTGTCAATAAAATATAGTTTTTTAGCCCCACGAATTTCTACATCACGATTAGTTGAGTAGGGTGGAATGGTGGAGATGAGGTAGGTATCTCTTAAAAAAGAAAGATATGATTCTAGTGTTTCTTTAGCAACACCGAGTTCTCTAGATAATTTAGTGACATCTAACTTACTGCCAGTTCGTTCCATCAATAGAAAAATAAAATCACGAACCTTGTCTTTTTTTTTGAAATCACTTAATCGTTCCACTTCTAGCGACCAATAAGCGGAAAAAATATCATTTAATTTATTTTCTTTCTCTTGTTTATTTGTTTCTAAAACAACAGCCGGAAAACCACCATATTGTAAATATTCATTAAAATATGGTTCATAGTGGAGATAAAAAGGTTGATTTATTGATTGTGAAATAGATGATTTTTTGATCTTTTTGGCAATAAGAAATTCTTCAAAGTTAAAAGGAAATAATTCAAAAATATATTTTCTACCGGCCAGGCTCTCAGTAAACATATTGCGAATATAATAGCTGGCTGAACCACTAAGAAAGAATTTGATTTTGTAGTGATCAATTAGATATTTTATTACGGATGATATTTTCGGCATTGACTGTATTTCATCTAAAAATAGATAAATTTGTTTATTGATGTTTATACCGTAGTCTTCCAAAATTGTAGGGATAATATCGTAATCAATAACATCAAAAATCATTTGTTGTTTAGGATTGTCCAAATCAAAAAAAAGTTTATTTTTTGAAGGAATATCATCAAAAATCATACGCATCATTGTTGTTTTGCCAACACGACGCATTCCGGTAATTACAATCACCTCTTGTGATTTAATAAATTTTTCAATTTTAAAATGTAGACTTCGTTTAATTAACATAAATATCAGTAGTTAAAAAGTTATACTTTTCTACTAGTTGTAGTTTAACACAGTAATATAATTTGTCAATAAATCTGTCCGTGAGTGTGTATTTATATTATTTGAATCATACATAAAGTCATCGATCTATAAAATTTACGTATCACTACGCCCCTTTTATGATGTCAAATTACACATCTTATTTATCAAAAACACATGGAGTATTTATTTTATCTAAATAAAGAAATTTCTTTATTTAGTATTTAGTTTTTTAATACTTTTTGTAAATCTTTTTTATATTTTTTAATTTCCTCATCAATTATTTTATCAGCATCATCAATAAAGTAATCTATAAATAATAATACCTTATTTGGATCATTTTTATTTTTGTTAATTTTTTCAATAAATAATTTTTTTTTATTAGAGTCTACTTCTTTAACTAGTCGCAGTATAATGCGTTGTGTTAATATTTCGCCTATTTCATCTAAAAGAGAAAGTTTTTTTGTTTCATTAATATCACCTAGGTCAAGATCTTTTACTAAAGATATTAATTTTGTACTTAATGATTGCATAATTTATTTTTTGTGTTTTTTATTTTTCTTTTGATAGTGTGATAACTTTATTAAGTTTATTAACAGTATCAGAGAGTGCTTTTAGTGTTATTTCTGATGGTGGATTGTCATTTGTTTTATTTAAAATTTGTTGTACTAGTGATTCAAATGTTTGGGTTGTGTTTTGTGAATCTATTAAATGTCGCATTTTATCTAATAATTTTCTGGTAGTTGGCTTTAATTCTGAATTTATACTACCGAGCATATAGAGCGCTTTGCCAGCTGGAAGATTAGCTACTTTTTCATACATTGAAGCATTTACCCAACCATTACTCCGTTTTTCTATGTTATAAGCTAGTAGTTTAGAATCTGTCTGATCTGATTGTTGTGACTGATTGTCTATTTTTGTGGAAAATGGAGCTAAGGCTTGTTCAATATCTTTTTCTAAATCACTTGATGTTTTTAATCCATCAAAAAAATCTTCAGATAGTGTGGAAATATGATTAGATAAAAAATCGTTAATTGCTTGGTCAGATGCAAATTCATCATATTTTATTTTGATCCCAGTACTGGTACGGATTAAAAGAGGTTTTTCTTTTGGGGGATGTGCAATGCGCCAAGCCCAAAATTTAGCAAATTCTTTTTCCGATAATTCGGTATCTTTTAATTTATCAGTAACTGATTTTTTGAATTCTTGTATTCGTTTTTGAGATAGTTGTTGTAAAACTGCATCTGTTGCGGTATCTATTTTTTCTTTTGGAACATTTTTGTTATGAAGGAAGGAATGAATGTTGTGTTTGCTGGTTTTGTGATAATAGTCAGATATTTCAGATTGCATCAATGTGCTTTCAATATTATCTAATGTTTTTAGTACTATATAATCTTTTACTTGGTTTGTTTCTTGGTTGTGTTGAAAATCTGGAGCATTTTCATTAATTGGTGTTTTATCTTGATTTGAAACATGTTCTGAAATTTTTGTATCATTATTTTTTTGTAAAAATGAGTGTATAGTATTTTTGATATTAATACGATTAAAAAAACTTTTAATTGTATTAATACCTTGAGTAGCAAGTTCTTTAAGATTTTTTGATTTTTCAGAAGTATTAAAATCTTGTAATTGTTCTATGGGAGTTAATCGTTCTGATATAGTCTCAGATGGTGAATTGTCTGGTGAATACATAAGATGTAATTAAATAATATTTTTTCATATTTATTATAACACATATTTATTTAAAGTGTTATAAGTTTTAAAATTGACTTTTGGATATAAAGAGAGCATACTATATAATAGATAATTTTTTAAAAAGATAGTGATTCTATGGCTATGAAGATACATATATGTATCACATTTTTGTGAAATATGTATGTAGATTTATAGCTAGATAAGATTTATTATTTTTAGAGTTTATATTAAATATGATAAAAGCAAAAAAATGGTCACTTGATGTGGCTGGACGAACATTGAGTGTTGAGTCTGGGAAACTTGCTAAACAAGCAGGTGGTGCTGTGACAGTGCGTTATGGTGATACACAAGTATTGGCAACAGCTGTCATGAGTAAAGGTAAAAGTAGCGTGACGGGATATTTTCCACTCATGGTGGATTACGAAGAGAGGTATTATGCTGCTGGTAAAATTAAGGGTTCTAGATTTATCAAACGTGAAGGACGTCCAAGTGATGAAGCGGTGTTAACTGGGCGAGCGGTAGATAGAACAATACGACCGCTTTTTGATATGCGTATGCGTAATGAAGTGCAGATTGTTATAACAGTTCAATCAATTGATGATGAAAATGATCCTGATATTGTTTCAATTATTGCTGCATCGTTGGCGTTGTCTATTTCTGATGTGCCATGGGGCCCCCCAGTTGCTGCTGTAAAAGTTGGTATGATAAATGGTGAGGTAATTATTAATCCAACAAATCAAACACAACAACAAATTGAGTCTGGAGAAAGTATTAGTACACTAAACTTAACATTAGCTGGTGGTAGCGAAAAAATTAATATGATTGAAGCTGATGCAATAGAAGCACCAGAGGAGGATGTGGCAAAAGCATTTGAGGCAGGTCATAAGGAAATTGTTAAAATTGTTAAATTTATAGAAGATATTAAGGCAGAAGCTGGAAAAGTAAAACGAGATCCAATTTTGTTGGTGGGAAGTGATGAAATGGAAGCAACTATAAAACAGACTTTGATTGAAAATGGTGTGGAAGATGCAATGTATGGAACAAAAGAAGAAATAGGAGAAAAAACATCTGCAATTAAGGAGAAAACATCTGAGATATTAAAAGAAAAATTATCAGAAGATGATCTAATTAATTTTGATGATATTTTTGCGCTCGTGTTTGATGAGGTGTGTGATGAGATAGTTCATAATGGAATATTGAATGAAGGCAGGCGTCCAGATGAACGTAGGCCTGAAGAAATACGACAAATTACTTGTGAAACAGGTTTATTACCTCGTACACATGGCTCAGGGTTGTTTACTCGAGGAGAGACACAAGCACTTACAGTTACAACATTAGGTGCTCCCGGTGATCATCAAATAATTGATACAATGGAGGTTGATGAAAAAAAATATTATATACATCATTATAATTTTCCTCCATATTCTGTGGGTGAGGTAAGATTTATGAGAGGTCCTGGTCGTAGAGAAATTGGACATGGTGCATTAGCAGAGAAAGCTTTGCTTCCAGTATTGCCATCAAAAGAGAAATTTCCTTATACAATGCTGTTAGTTTCTGAAATTTTAGAGTCGAATGGTTCAAGCTCAATGGCAGCAACGTGTGGCTCGACACTATCTCTACTAGATGCTGGCGTTCCCATTAAACGACCAGTAAGTGGTATTGCTATGGGGATGATGAGTAATGATTCTGGTAAATATGTTGTGTTATCTGATATTCAAGGAGCTGAGGATCACTATGGCGATATGGATTTAAAAGTTGCTGGGACAGAAAAAGGAATTACAGCATTGCAAATGGATGTAAAAATGGATGGTATCACAAAAGAGATGTTTGAAAAAGCATTAGCCCAAGCTAGAGAAGGTCGGATACACATACTTGGTAAAATGACCGAAGTTATAAGTAAACCAAATGAAATGTCGCAATATGCACCGAGAATTATTACAATGAAAATTGATCCAGATAAAATTCGTGATGTTATTGGTCCTGGTGGTAAAATGATTAATGAAATTATTGATAAAACTGGTGTAGATATTGATATTGAAGATGATGGTAATGTGTTCATTACAGCTGAAGATGCTAATAGTGGAGAAGAAGCACAAAAAATTATTCATAATTTGACAAGAGAAATTCGAGCGGGAGAAGAATTTGAAGGTACAGTGGTTAGACTTATGGATTTTGGAGCATTTGTTGAATTATTACCTGGTAAAGATGGTTTGGTTCATATTAGTGAAATGGCTCATTCTCGTGTAGAAAAAGTAGGAGATGTAGTAAAAATTGGGGATAAAGTAAAAGTAAAAGTAAAAGAAATTGATTCTCAAGGACGCATTAATCTTTCGATGAAAGCGCTTATACCAAAAGATAATGTGTCACAAAAGTAGCACAATAGCAAATTTTTTTAAAAAGTGTTATAATAAAGGCATTACATTTAGAGTAATGTCTTTATTACTTTCTTTAAATAGTTTTTTATGAATGATAAAAAAACAAAAAATACAGCACAACAAAAGAAACATGTTTTTCAGGTACATACAATGCAAAGTGATAATAAGTTGAAGATAACTAACCAAGATGATAGCAAAATAGCATCATCGGCAAAAGACAATAAATTATCAAAGATGCATCAAAATCAAGCAGTATCTAAAAAACAAGAAGCTTCTAATAATTTTAAACAATCAACCAATCCATTCTTAACTGAGGATGTTTCTGAGACAACACAAAATTCAAAAAAAGGTTTATTTGCACCGCAAAAGCAAGACAAAACAATAGAAAAGATAAATCAAACACCTGCAGATATTGCGCCACAAAAAAAGAAAATAAAAAATGGTTCACCAACAAATCAGAAAAAGATAGTCCATATAATTATGATGATATTTATTATATTATTTTTGATAGGAATAGTAGGTTTTGGTATATATATGTTGAAATTTAATATACACAGGACAGTTGATAATGTAAATATTCCAAGTGATACAATTAAAGATGATGTGCAAATTAATGACAATACTGATGATGCAAATACAGATAATTTATCAAGTGATGAAAGCATAAAAAGTAAAGAATTGGCTGAGCAGATGTATGCAATAGATTTACCTAATTATCTTTCGATAGATGTAGAAAGTGAAAATGTTAAACAAGATATTGATACAGAACTCAAAATCATTGCGCAGAACATGCAAAAACAAGATATTAAAAAGCCAGTATCATTTATTGTTACTGACAAAAATAGTAATCCATTGTCGTTTAATGTATTTGCAATTTCGGCAGGTATGAATGTGCCACAAGATATAGGGGCTTCACTTGAGGAAAGTTTTGAAATATATGCATACAATGATGAATTAAAAGGTGTTCGATTTGGATTTGTAATAGATATTAAGGATATTCAATCATTTCAAACCGCTGTGCTTGCCAATGAGACAAAATTACCTAATCTGTTTAATATTATTTTAGATAACCTTGGGATGAGTGCAACTGATGTTATATTTAAAGATAGCTCTTATAAAACACATCCAATTAGATATTATAATTTAAATTCAACAGAAACATATTCAATAGATTATACTATAAATAATAAACAGTGGGTTGTAGGTACTACAAAAGATGCATTGCGGGCGATTGTTGATTCTGTTAATACTGGAACAAAATTTTCAAATAAAGAGACTAGTTTGTAAATCTAATTTAGTATTTTATAAAAGCGTGTTTATATTTATAATAAACACACTTTTTACTTGTACACAAAACATGTATTTATCCACTGTTAAATGATAGCTGTATCTGGGGATAACTTGTGCACTTGTGGATAACTTGTGTATAAATTAGAAAAATATTAAAAGAAATTTACTTTATTTTTTAACTTTTAAAACAAAAAAATGAACAAATTGTTAAAATGTTATCAAAAACTGCATAAACATCGCAAAAAAACACGCATAGCTTTGACCCATTATTAAATAAATGGTATAATTACTTTGTAAGTGAAAGAGGAGGAGTTTTGCACAATAAGAACTTTAACAAGAAAATAAATTGACGGAGGAAGAATTTCCAGTCACAATTTCCCCCTATTTGTGTCTGGAAATCCTTCCCCTGTCCTATATGAGTGAATCAATGTATTCGCTCATCGCGGAGTTTTTTGTGTTCTGTTTACAGAACACGCATTTCCAACTTCGCAAACAAAACAAAAATAAAAATTTTTATTTTCGCATCGTCGGAGATAATATCTACGTAAAACAAATAAAAAAATAAAATGTAAAATGTAGATTAGTTCTTTAAACAAAAACAGGGATTAAACCATAGGACGGCTGAAGGATGACGGCAAAAAAATAACAGGAAATTGTCTGTCAAAATTAGGTTGTACAGAAAATACGTGAAGAATCAAAGTAGGTTAATCGTATTCTCACCCGGTACGAAAAATCTCGTTAGTTCGCACGTTCGTTCAACCGAACTAGTCGGGCTCCATGCCCAAATTTATATATTATTAGGGCCACTTGGAGCCCGATGAACTTATCTCAAACATTTCTTGAGGAGCAAGAAATCAAGTTCATCGGAAAATGTTTAACAAAAAACACTTAGAAAATAAGTGTTTTTTGTTTTGTATTTGAAGTGATGGATGACTTTTTAACTGGATAGTTATTGAATTATAATATTAAAATTTAACAAAAGATATACATTGTATATAATATAAATATGAAATATTTTGATTGGAGTGAAGAAAAAAATAAGATATTAATACAAAATAGAGGCGTTTTATTTGAAATGGTTGTTGTATGTATTCAGGCAGGCGATGTTGTTGATAAGATAAAACATCCAAATTACAGCAAATACCCTCATCAGCATATTTATATAATTAAAATTGATGATTATATTTATGCAGTGCCTTTTGTAGAGGATGATATAAAAATATTTTTGAAAACAATTATTCCAAGTAGAAAATTAACCAAACAATATCTTAATAAATAATATTATGAGTATAAATAAATTAAAATTAGATAAAGAGGAAAAAGAAATTTTAGATGCGATTGAAAATGACAATGTTACTTCAGTTGGTATTAAAAATGCTGAAATGGAGGAATTGCAAAAAATTGTAAAAAATACTTTAGCAAAAACGAAAACAATTAGTATTCGTATTTCAGAGCGTGATCTCATTAAGATAAAGGCAATGGCAGCCGAAGAAGGAATACCATACCAAACATTAATTTCTTCAACTCTCCACAAAAAAACACGAAGCTTGTAATATTTTTATATTTAAAGTTGTGTACTGGTAAAGTGACCAGTATTACGGTGAGGCTTTTTAAACATTTTTTTCTTGAGGAGAAATAAAAAAGTTCATCAGAGAATGTTTAACAAAAAACACTTATAAATAAGTGTTTTTTGTTTTGTGTAATGTAGAATAAATAAAAATCCACAAGATTTACATTAATATCTTGCGGATATATGATTTAATTATTAGATTTTTTGAAATCATCTGAATCGAAAGTAATGTTTTGTTGTTGAAAATAAATTGTCATACCAATAGAATAATTGCCAGCAACATTAATATCACCAGTAAACTTTGTACCAAGTGGAAAAATCGATGTTTTAAATACTGTAGAGTAGCATGAAAAATTATTAAAATTCGCATCAATGCAATCAAATTTTTGAATTGTAGATTGATCAAGTATGAAGTCGCCTTTAAAAATACTTGCTTGTACTATCAAGGCATCATAGAATTTAGCGCCACAGGCTGAAAAATCAGATGAACACAGGGTATTTGTGCAAAAGAACATTTTGCAAAAAATGCAATCATCAACACCAAAAGCTGACACTTTAGACTTGCTAAAATTAACAGCGTCTATAAACATTGAAGCTGAAAATACAACACCATCACTGAATGTTGTATTTTCAGAAATAAATTTTCCTTGAAAAGTACAACCATTAAAATATACTAATTTTTCAAATATAGCCTCTCCAATATAAACATCATGAGAAAAAGTGTGTTTTGATATATGAATCTCTTCAGATACTATATATTTTCCAAAACATCTCGCATTGCCATGATTGATAAGTTCTTTACAAAATCTATCTGCTGTTACAATCATCCTCTGTGTACTCATTGTGGTTACCTCGCATTGTTGAACATTAAATTGCTAAATAACAATCTTCTACAAAATCACAAACTTGTTTTATGATTTTAATTGGATAGAGATTAAATCATTGGAGTAGGGTTATAAAAAATAATTATTATATCTCAACATCAAGAATAAAGGAATCTACAAAACACTAAAAAAGTATTTTTGGAATGAGCTAGTTGATGTTGGAGAGATAGACTGAGTAATTTTGTGTATATTTAAAATATGTTAATAATATAC
>CAZHQB010000033.1:6514-10433 GCA_964534895.1 uncultured Micavibrio sp. | reverse complement strand
TTTTTTTTAAAAAAAGTGGTATAATAAAAAAGTTAAATTGAAATCATTGAATGATTAATAATTTGTCATTTTGACTGCAGCGTGAGCAAAGCGAATAAGGTAAATACGTAAGTAAAGAGAATGCTCTGAAGTACAATTCTCTAAACTAAGAGTTATGATATACTTTTATAGATTTAAACACTCTAGAGTATATTTTCTACTTATGATGGTCACTTCACTTAGGATGACAATAAATTTTAATTTTTCAGTGATCTATAAATCATAAATATATTTTTATATGAATATACAAAAAATATTTTTTAAACACAATTGTTATATTTTTGTATTAATTGTCGGTGTAGTATTTTTGTCAAATGCAAAATATAGTTTTGCTGCCGCTCCTGGAGGAGATGTTTGTGGTAATGAAATTTGTGAAGCTAGTGAGGATGCGCAAAATTGTTTTATTGATTGTAATCCTTGTGGTGATGATGTCTGTGATGCAAATATTGGTGAAAATGTAGTGACTTGCAGTGCAGATTGTGACGGTCCTATGTGTGGTGATGGCACTTGTGACGCTGGGGAAGATTTTGTGAATTGTTCAAATGATTGCGAAGCGCCTGTACCGGGGCCTCAACCTGGAGAGCCTAGTCCTTCTTGTGAGGATGTTGTTATACATGTTGGAGAAGAAACTACTTGTAGTATAAAAGTAGAAAATGTAGAAACTTTTCCACTTACAGAAGTTACAGCAGAAGTACAAATTCCAAATAAAGTTACAAAAATATCAAATACAGATTCTTGGAATTGTACATCTATGGCTGATGGCACAAAATGTCAAAAAACATATAGTCCTTATTTATTAATGAATGAAATAGAATATTTAGAATTAACTTTAACTACAAATATTGAAGGAGAGTATGGTTTAGTGGCACAAATCAGTGGTAAGGGTGAGACTCAAGATGATATTGTATACACTGGTACAAAGAATATTATGGCAAGAGAGGCTGCAACAGCAACTGCAAATGCTGATTATTTTTTTAGTAGTGGTACTGTTAATAATCGTAGTTTGGCTAATAATGACACTTTATGTAGTTTTGGAACAACAACTTTTGAATATTATAATGTGCAAGCTGGCACAAATGTTACTGCGTTTGATGAAAATACTGGCATAGTCTCATTTACAACTTCTGAATGTAGTGGCGGTGTCCTTTTCTTTTATAGGATTAAATGTGACGGTGTAGATACTAGTACTTCACAAGTGTATAATACTTGTGCTTAACAAGATAATTAATAAAAATTTCATTATGAAAAATAATATATATATCTTATTATTTGCAGCTTTAACTGTTTGGTTTTTTAAAAATAACATGGTTATGGCTAGTGTGGATTGTGATTTTGGAAATAACTTTGAAGTAGTGTATCATAGTGGTCAACCTAGTCCTAGTAATGCTGATTGTACTCTTAATATTACAAATGATGAAAGTAACGACTTAAGTGTGATTAGTTTGCAAATTGATTCTAGTTCAATGGCATTTGAACGAACTGTTGGTAGTAATGCATCAGATTGGTCTTGTAGTTATACTCAATTAACACCGGCACCTAATTTTACTAGAAGAACTATATGTACTCCAAATAATCAGATTATATTATCTCCAAACGATAGTGCTAATGTTGGATTGAGATTTTGGTTTGAAGACACTAGTAGCGATTCTCAAACAGTTCCAAACAATATTGGACTTACAAATATTGTTTTGAATGGTGTAGTGCAGACACCTCTTGATGCAGATTTAGGAGGTTTTGATTGGCACATAACAGCTGTAGACGATAATTCTGCCGGTGCAGATGATATTGATTTTGGGATCATTAAGGGATATATTTATTTTGATGACAATCATAATGATAAAAAGGATCCAAAAGAAGAAGGGGTAGAAGATGTAAAAATAAAATTAAGATGGGCTGGTCCTGATGGTAGATTTGATACTTCTGATGATAAAAAATACAAGGATAGAACAAACAAAAGAGGTAAATATAAATTTAAAGATTTAGCTTCTGGCAGATATAAAGTTCAAATAGAGGATGGAGAAATGATGGAATTTTATTTAACAGCTGAAAAAGACAAAGTCAATGGACGGTCAATATTTGAGTTAGCTGAAGGTGAAACAAAAAAACGAGATTTTGGATATGATAGAGATAGGGATCATAAAGGGCATTTAAAAAATCATAAATTAGAGTATTTAAAATCAGGATTTACTTTTTCAGTAGATAATATAATTTCTTATATTATAAATTTAATAAATTAAAATATAATAAAATTTGTTATTAAAAAGTATAACCATCTTAGTGGTTATACTTTTTAAAAATTCTGTAGTAAAATGTAGTTATGAAGCATAGCATAGATAGTGTAACAAAAAAAGATATAGAGGTCAGTGTATCGGTGAAATCAAAAACATCTAGCAATAGTTTGAATTTAGGTTTGAATAGAAGAAAAAAATGGATTAGGGTAGGTGGTTTATTGGTTACAATTGTTTTATTGTGTTTTGTTGTATTTAAAGCATATAGACAGAATATCATTGATGTAGATACAAACAAAGGAAGCACAACTAATACTGAAAAACAAGTTCCTGTTGCAGAAGAATCTGTTGAGAAAAAACTAAACAAAATAAGTGTATTTCATCTTAGTATAGATACAGATAAATTTAGTGTTGACACTGATATTATAGAAGGTGATACTGATCAAGATTTACATAAGGGTGTTGTGCATCAGAAAGGGTCAGCTTTTCCATCACGTTTTGGTGGCAATGTCGTTATAACAGGGCATCGTTGGTATCCAGGTGATGGTGAATTTAGTAAAATATTTGAAAATATAGATAAATTAAAAAAAGATGATAAAATTGATATTATATATAATAATAAAAAATATATTTATAAAATAATCAATAAAGTAATTGTTGATACAAATAATGCAAAATTTCTTGAGCATACTTCTGATCCACATCTTACTATTTATACATGTCATCCAAAATATACATCAAAACAAAGACTTGTTTATACATCCATTTTAGATTCTGTCGAAGATGTGAAGTAAGTGTGTTCTTGGAGTTTTTATTAGGAAATAAATATATACACTCGAATTTGGATTTGACAAAATATTAACTACCTGTTATCATTCCATGTACTGAAAATAATCCACTTTAAGGGTGCGAGTTTTTTGTTGAATAAACAAGGGATTTCGTGTCAATCTTGGATGCAGCATCGGACAATTTTGTGCGACAATTAAATAGTAATCATTCTAAAAACTCCATCGACAAGGTATAATTCAAGCTTTCGAGATTGTTAAAATAGCTTGAGGGTATCGTGTGGTGGGAGGTCTTTTTATGGTTGAAGATAAAAAACTGAAAATAAAGGGGAGATTCAGCGCCTCCTCTTCGCTTGCAAAGCGCAAGTTTTTCAAAAAGCAATTAGCTGTTTCACTTCCAAACTTAATTGAAGCACAGACTGCTTCATATGATTGGTTTATGGAAAAAGGACTACAAGAATTATTGGACGAAATGAATCCGATTGTTGACTTTGCAGGGAAAGAAATGGAATTGTCTATTTCTGATTATTTTTTGGATGAACCAAAGTATGATGAACGTACATCAAGGAGTAAGAATCTATCTTTTGAAGCACCACTTCGTGCAACAGCAAAGTTGGTATTTAAAAAAACAGGTGAAGTAAAAGAACAAGAAATTTATTTTGGAGAATTTCCACTTATGACTGATCGTGGAACTTTTATCATAAATGGAGTGGAACGTGTTATTGTTTCGCAGCTAATTCGTTCTCCAGGAGTATTTTTTTCAATGGAATATATTAAGGGTAAAAAATTCTTTGGTGCAAAGATTATTCCAAATCGTGGTGCATGGCTTGAGCTTGAAACAGATCGTGATGGTGTGATTTATGTTAA
>CAZHQB010000033.1:0-6414 GCA_964534895.1 uncultured Micavibrio sp. | reverse complement strand
GCAAAGGATATAACTAAAACACAAGGCGAAGGATACAAAGAAGTATATAAACGTGTACGTCCAGGAGATTTGGCAACAGAAGAAAATGCAAAACAGATGGTCGATTCAATGTTTTTTGATTTTGATCGTTATGATTTTGGAGCAGTAGGACGATATCGACTGAATCAACGTTTAGAAATAGATAGGGAAAATATAAAAGAAAATCGTGTTTTGAATGTTGAGGATTTTGTGCTTATTATCAAAGAAATAATTCGTATGAATAATGATCCTCAGGCAGTTGCAGATGATATTGATCATCTTGGTAATAGACGTGTTCGTGGTGTTGGAGAATTAGTACAAAATAAAATGCGCATCGGTTTTGCTAGAATGGGACGAAATATTAGAGATAGGATGAGTACATGTGACGTTGATACAGTTGTTCCTGGTCAAATTATTAATTCACGACCAGTTTCAGCTTCAATTAAAGAGTTCTTTTCTTCTTCGCAATTATCACAATTTATGGATCAGGTTAATCCTTTAGCTGAGCTAGAGCATAAGCGTCGTTTATCTGCACTTGGTCCTGGAGGTTTAACTAGAGAGCGTGCTGGATTTGAAGTGCGTGATGTGCATCAATCACATTATGGGCGAATTTGTCCAGTAGAAACACCAGAAGGACCAAATATTGGTCTTGTAGGTCATTTGGCAACATATGCACGTATAAATGAATATGGTTTTTTGGAGACTCCATATTTGGAGGTTAAACAAGAGGTTAAAAATAATAAGACAGCGTTAGCTGGACGAATATTAGCTGAAAGTGTGGCAAGCATAAAAAAAGGCACAAAGTTGAAAGAGTCTGATATTAAAAAAATTGTAAAAGATGATAAAAAAAATATCAAAGTTGCACCATTTGTTGGAGACAAACCGGAGTATGTAAATGCAACAGTTGAGGATCGTAAGACAATAGCTCATGGTGGCACAAAGTTAGATGAGGATAGAAATATTATAAACAAAATGGTTGAAGCTCGTGTTGGTGGTCATCCAGATATGGTTTTAGCTACAAGTGTGGACATGATTGACGTTTCGCCAAAACAATGTATCTCTGTAGCGACATCTCTCATTCCATTTTTGGAACATGATGATGCTAATCGTGCTCTTATGGGTTCAAATATGCAACGTCAAGCTGTATCATGTGTAAAACCAGAAGCTCCTCTTGTAGGAACAGGTATAGAAGATAAAGCTGCAGCTGATTCAGGGCAAGCTGTAATAGCAAAAAATGATGGCGAAGTAGTTGAGGTAGATGGAAATAAAGTAGTTGTAAAAGAAAAAATATCTACTGGTTCAAAAAAGAAATCAAATAAACGAGAATATTTGTTGCATACATTTATGAAATCAAACGCTTTTACTTCCATGAATCAGGTACCACGTGTAGCAAAAGGTGAAAAAGTAAGAAAAGGTCAATTATTAGCAGATGGTTCTTCAACAGAGCATGGTGAACTTGCATTAGGACAAAATATGCTTGTGGCATTTGTACCTTGGGAGGGATTTAATTTTGAGGATGCAATTATTGTTTCTGAAAGGGTTCTTAGAAATGATCGCTATAGTTCAATTCACATTGAAGATTTCAAACTGGATGTTCGAGATACAAAACTTGGTCCAGAAGTAGTAACAAGAGATATCCCAAATGTTGGTGAAGATAGACTGAATAATTTGGATGAAACTGGTATAATTCGTATTGGAGCAGAAGTGTCTTCAGGTGATATTTTAGTAGGAAAAATTACACCAAAGGGCGAAGGAGATTTGACGGCAGAAGAAAGATTGTTAAGAGCAATTTTTGGTGAAAAATCGCGAGATGTAAAAGACTCATCACTTTATTTGCCACATGGCGAGCATGGAAAAGTGGTGGATATTAGAATTTTTACACGTGAAGATGGTGATAGATTGCCTACTGGCGTAAGTCAGCAGATTCAAATCTCAATTGCACAGATGCGTAAAATTGCTGTAGGTGATAAATTGGCTGGGCGTCATGGAAATAAAGGTGTTATTTCACGAATTGCGCCAGTGGAGGATATGCCTTATTTGCCAGATGGAACACCAGTTGATGTTATTTTGAATCCACTTGGTGTAGCAAGTCGTATGAATATTGGACAAATTCTTGAGACACACCTTGGTTGGGCAGCACTTGAACACGGTTATACGGCAGCTACTCCCGCACTTGATGGAGTGAGTGAAGAGGATATCAAAAAAGAATTGAAGTCAGCAGGGCTTCCTGAAAGCGGAAAAATTAGATTGATAGATGGTAAAACAGGTCGACCATTTGATAATGAATCAACTGTTGGTATTATGTATATTTTGAAATTGAATCACCTGGTTGATGATAAATTACATATGCGTTCAATCGGACCATATTCACTTATTACACAACAGCCACTTGGAGGTAAAGCTCAATTTGGTGGACAGCGTTTTGGAGAAATGGAGGTATGGGCACTTGAGGGTTATGGTGCAGCACATACTTTACAAGAAATGCTTACGATTAAATCAGATGACGTGTTAGGGCGATCAAAGGCATATGAATCAATTATTAAGGGAGAAGAAATTAGAAGTCCAAATCTTCCAGCCTCATTTCATGTATTAGTTAATGAGCTTAAGGGGTTGTGTCTAAATGTAAATCTAATTGGGCAAAGGGTCGAGTCAGGTGATAACGCAAAGAAACTAAAAAAAATAAAAGATGCACAGGTAGAAAAAAAAGATAAATCGTCTACAAACAAATAAGCATCTAAATATAACTTTAAAGTCAAAAATATGGAAAATAATATAACAAAAGTTAGTGATTTTGATAGTGTTCAGCTGCGTCTTGCTTCGCCGGATAATATTCTTGATTGGTCAAGTGGTGAAATTACAAAACCAGAAACAATTAATTATCGTACACAACGTTTTGAAATGGATGGTTTGTTTTGTGAGAGAATCTTCGGTCCCTCAAAAGACTGGGAATGCTATTGTGGAAAATATAAGCGTATTAGGTATAAGGGAATTACTTGTGATAAGTGTGGTGTTGAAGTCACACGTTCAGTTATTCGTCGTGAGAGAATGGGACATATTAAATTGGCAGTGCCTGTATCTCATATTTGGTTTCTTCGTGGTATTCCTAGTAAGATTGGTCTTGCCTTAGGGCTCTCACCACAAGCGCTTGAAAAAGTAATTTACTTTTCTTCATATATTGTAACCGATGTAGATTTAGAAGCACGTAAACAAGCGATGGAAAATTTAGAAAGTGAGTTTAAACATAAGCAGAAGGAGTTGAAGGCTATTGATGATAAAGAAACGTTGCAAGAATTGAAAAAACAATTTCGCTCAAAGCGTGATGCGCTTAAAAATATGAAAAAATACAGTATTTTGACAGAAGTAGAATATTTTAATTTGTCTACAAGTTTTGGGCAGGTGTTCTCTGCTGGAATTGGAGCAGAAGCTGTAAGAGATCTTTTGGTCGAGATGGATGTCGATGAAATGAGGAAAGAATTGGTTGCGAAAATTGATGAGGTTGATTCTATTACAAAGAAAAAAATACTTAAACGAATCAAATTTTATCAAGGAATTAAAAAAGCAGAAATTAAACTTGAGTGGATGTTACCAACAGTTATTCCAGTTATTCCACCAGATTTACGTCCAATGGTTGCGTTGGATGGTGGGCGCTTTGCAACTTCTGATTTGAATGATTTATATCGTCGTATCATTAATCGAAATAATCGTTTGAGCAAGTTGATAGAACTTCAGGCTCCAGAAGTGATAACTAGAAATGAAAAACGTATGTTACAAGAGGCAGTTGATGCACTTTTTGATAATAGCGCTCGTCGTGGACAAGCTTCTGTTGCAGCTTCAACTGGACAAAGAAGAGCTCTGCGTTCATTAGCTGATTCGTTAAAGGGAAAACAAGGACGTTTTCGACAAAACTTATTAGGTAAACGTGTTGATTATTCTGGTCGTAGCGTAATTGTGATCGGTCCACAGTTGAAATTACATCAAGCAGGATTGCCAAAACGTATGGCACTAGAGCTTTTTAAACCATTTATTATTAATAAATTAATTGAACGTGAGTATGCACATAATGTGCGTACAGCTGGAAAAATGGTAGATAATGAAACAGAAGAGGCCTATGAAATTTTGGATGATATCATTTCACATCATTATGTAATGTTGAATCGTGCTCCTACACTTCACAGACTTTCTATTCAGGCATTTCAGCCAGTTCTCATTGAGGGTAAAGCAATTCAATTACATCCAATGGTATGTGCTGCTTTTAATGCTGATTTTGATGGAGATCAAATGGCTGTGCACGTACCTCTTACAAAAGAGGCACGTGAAGAATGCGCAAATATTATGCTTTCCGCAAAAAATCTTATTAAACCAGCAAGTGGTGATCCTATCACTACACCTTCGCTTGATCTTGTATTGGGAATTTATTATATAACACATATTAAAAAAGGTGCGAAAGGTGAGGGAAAGATTTTTGCAGGAATTGATGAGGCAATTCTAGCTTATCAGAATGGAGCGATTGATGTTAATGCCGAAATTTATTTGCAGTATAAGAAAAAAACTTATAAAACGTCAACAGGTCGTGCAATGTTTAATGATATTTTGCCAGAAAGTATGCGATTTGTGAATAAAGAATTAACAAAGATAGAATTAAAGGAAATTGTTGCTACAATGCTTGAGACTATAGGGCAAGATGAAACGGCATTATTTATTGATCGTGTAAAACATTTAGGTTTCAAAAGTGTAACGTTATCAGGCATTAGTTGGGGAATGGATGATTTGAAAGTTCCAAAAGAAAAAAAACAAATTTTAGTGGAAGCACAAGATAAAGTTACAGAAATACGAGAAAATTATGATATAGGGCTTCTTACAGAGGAAGAACGTAAAAATCGTTCTATTGATATATGGAATAAAGCAAAAGATGATATCACGGAAGTTGTACGAGAAGGTCTTGATAAGGAAGGCCCAGTATATTCAATGGTTTATTCAAAGGCTCGTGGTAGTGAATCAGTTGTTGTTCAGATGACAGGTATGAAAGGCCTCATGGCGGGAGCAACTGGTGAAACATTGGAATTACCAGTGCGAAGTTCATATAAGGAAGGACTTGATGTGTTGGAATATTTTATTTCAACTCATGGTGCTCGTAAAGGTATGGCCGATACAGCATTACGTACCGCAACGGCAGGTTATTTGACACGTCGTTTGGTAGACGTTGCTCAAGATGTGATTGTTACTGAAGAGAATTGTGGAGATAGAACAGGCGGATATGTGTATCGTGAAGATTCAGATCGTATTGGTCTTAATTTTGCTTCTCGTGTTGTTGGACGAACTGCCGCAGGAGTTATAAAGCATCCAAAAACTGGGAAGGTGCTTGCTGAATCAAGTGATTTAATTGATAAGAAACAAGCAGAGGCAATTGATAAATCTGGAATTGAAAAAGTAAAAATTCGTACAGCCACAGCTTGTAAAACACTCAGGGGTATTTGTCAGAAGTGTTACGGCTTAGATCTTGGTCGTAATAATTTAGTAGCTATGGGACAAGCTGTGGGAACTGTTGCAGCACAAGCCATTGGTGAACCTGGAACTCAACTTACCATGCGTACTTTTCATGTAGGTGGTGTTGCTGGAAGTGATATTACACAAGGACTCCCTCGTGTTGAAGAAATTTTTGAAGCACGCTCACCAAAAGGAGAAGGGATGATTTCTGAAATTGATGGTAAGGTTGTTGAAATTGAAGATGATGGTAGTAAAACGGTTACAGTTGTTATAGAAGCGACAGGTAAAAAGAAAAAACAGAAGAAATATAATGTTCCAGCAAATGCAACACTTAATGTTGCTAAAGGTGACCTTGTAGCTGTAGGCACACAGTTAAATGAAGGTCATGTTGATCTAAAAAAATTGTATGTAACTATGGGTAAAGAGGCAGTGCATAGATATATTGTAAGTGAAATTCAAGAGATTTATGCTTCACAAGGTGAGGGCATTAATGATAAACATATTGAAATTATTATTAAGCAGATGTTTTCACGTATCAATATTACTGAAGCTGGTGATACGACACTTATTCCTGGTGAGATTGTAGAAATGAGTGAATTTAATGATGCGAATGCTGAAGTGGAAAAAGGTAAAATGGCAGAAGGAGAAACTATGATCCTTGGTATTACAAAAGTTGCTCTTTCCACAGAATCATTCTTGTCTGCAGCATCTTTTCAAGAAACTGCTCGTGTACTTATCAACGCTGCTATTTCTGGCAAAAAAGACCACTTGCGAGGTCTAAAAGAGAATGTAATTATTGGACGCTTAATTCCAGCAGGAACTGGCTTTCGTAAATCAGAAAATAAAAAATAGATTGTGAAGCATCATCTGGAGAATTGAATGGTGTGCTTGGTGTAACGGATGAAATGCTGG
>CAZHQB010000032.1:0-11355 GCA_964534895.1 uncultured Micavibrio sp. | reverse complement strand
TCAAATAATGCAATCATTTTTACTACCAACTATCCCAAAGGAATGCCTTCGGTACTCACTAATATACTAATGTACTAACCCACTAAAACATAAACTTGATTCCCAATATTCTTCACTATTCCGTCAATTTCCATCATTGTTAGTTCGCTTGATATTGTGGAGGTGTCTAGTTTTGTTTCTTTTGATATTTTATTTATCTGTACACCCTCTGGGTGTTTTTTTATTGTTTGGTATAGAGTTTTCTGATGTCCTGATAGTGTAGTGGACAGACATGTCCGTCCACTACTTTTATGTGTATCTTTAAAGATATCTTTAAAGATATACATAACATCATCACTGCAAAGTAGGGGTGTTGCTTTTTTGTCTCTCAATAACATATTTGGTCCAGCAGAGTTATCTGCAAATATTGAACCAGGCACAGCAAATAAATTACGTTTAAATTTACAGGTATAATTTGCCGTTATTAATGTGCCTGATTTTTGAGTTGCTTCTATTATAATAGTTGCATCGGTTAATCCTGCCATTATGCGATTGCGCGTAGGATAAGTACCTTTAGTTGGTTGTGTTTTGATAGGGTACTCTGAGATGATTGTTCCGTCGTTGGTTAGTATTTGTTTAGCCAGGTTAAAATGAGTGCGTGGTGTAATAGTTGCATCATCTATACCACCAGCTAGTACTGCTACAGTTGTACCATTATTTTGTAATGTTTCATGATGAGCTAAGGAATCTGTGCCGAGTGCTAGTCCAGAAACTATTACC
This sequence comes from uncultured Micavibrio sp., assembly GCA_964534895.1. Lineage (GTDB taxonomy): Bacteria > Patescibacteriota > Minisyncoccia > Moranbacterales. Next base: position 10,596 of record CAZHQB010000032.1, on the reverse strand, counting down.
ACACCAGCACGAGCAATATCACTTATGATGGATGTGATAGCATGTTTGCCATAGTCAGTGATTTTGCGGGAACCTACGACTGCTACTGATGGGTGGTTTAATATGTCTACGTTACCACGCACATAGAGTAAAAATGGAGGTGAAGGAATAGTCTTTAGTTTTTTAGGAAATTTATTATCTTGTATTGTTATTAGTTGAATATTATTTTTTTGTAATTTATCCCATTCTTTTTGAGGATCAATTTTTGTTTTAGCTGTTATTATTTTTTGTGATAGTAAAAATGTTAAACCTGCATTTTCAAGTTCTGTTGCGTTTGCATTCCATGCGTTTTCAAAAGAGTTGAAATATGAAGCTAATAAATATAACTTTTGAGGTCCAATACCAGAAATTTGATTAAATGCGTTGACGTAAATATTTGTACAATTAGTTGTTGACATAAATTATATTATCTGCTATATTATCGTATCACATATAGATTAATATATAATCACAGTTCCGTCCACATATACATAGGATATATTAGGTTCTCTCCTCCTTACCTATATATCTATTGAATGTATGGTAGATTTTGTAAATTATAAAATTTATTTATTGTGGATGGAACTGTGATTATATAATCTATCAGTTATTTAAAAATTAATAGGGGGTAAAAATTGATAAAAATTGGGTTGTTGGTAGATGGTCAAAATTCCCAACGGTGGAATATTGACTATAGGAAATTATCAAAATTTCTCAAAAAAAAGTATAATGAATTTACGCCAAGGTTGAATATAAAAAACCTGTACATAATAATGGAAGAGGAGCCAAGTTCAGAAAAAATGGCTTTTCTAGCATTTATGAAAAGTATAGGATTTAGGACAATTGAGCGTAGAGTCTTAAATGAACTATTAGGTAAGCCAGATGTAGATGCTCATATTGGTAGTGATTTGCGAAAATACAGTGATCATTGTGATATCATTGTATTGATAGCAGGAGATGGTGATTTTTTACCTGTTTTGAAGGATTTAGTTCAGGAAAAAGGTCAGGAATTTTTAATAATTTCACGAAGAGATGAAACAGCAACAGAATTACGTGAAATTAAAAAAAATAAATCTGGAATGAATATCATTTTTTTAGATGAAATTGATATAATGAAAGATGTAGAATACAATACCGTTTGGTAATAATATACCGAGCGGTTTTTTTAATTTTTGAGATATTTTATTTGTGTAATGACGGTTTGTAAGATTTTTTTTAGAATTTTACATTCATCATGAGAAAATTTTTGAAGTACAAATTTATCTCCTGGTATTTGTCCACGTTTGTGGCGCCCTCCGATTGTTTCAATACCTATGCGAATACGTACAAAATCTTGTGTTCCTACATTATCTATTATATTCTGCACTCCGTTATGTCCAGCGGAACTAATATTTTTTGATATTTTATATTTACCAATCTCAATATCCAGGTCATCTGTTATCACAATTAAATTTCGAGGATTAACTTTATAAAAATTGATAAGAGTCTGTGCACTTTTACCAGAATTATTCATGAATGTTTGTGGCTTTGCTAAAATCATTTTTTCTTGATTATTTGTGAATCCTTCAGAAATATCAGCATCAAATTTTTTGTTGTAAGAAAATTCTGGAAATTTATAATATTCTTTTAGAGTATCAAGAAATACAAATCCAACATTATGTCTTGTTTGCGCGCATTCTTTACCTGGATTTCCTAAGCCTAGTAGTAATTGCATATGATTATAGTTTCTCTATTCTTTATTATTTTTAGTATTATCTTTTTCTAATTTTTCTTGTGAGATTTCAGAATAATTGTATATATCAATAATATCATTTCCTAGCACAATTACAAAGTCAATATCTGGATATTTCATTTTTGGATTCACTTCCTTTTTAGCAGATAGTTTTTTGAGTAATTCGTCAAGTGAAAATGATTTGGAGTTTTGGGTATTGTCTATCACAATTGTTTGAATAGAGGGGTCGGTTGTAAATTTTGTAGTAATATTAGTAAAGCCTAAAGAATATAATAATTTTTTAATTCTGTTCAATGCTATGCTATTTTGTGATTTTGTTGTCAAAAGTATTACTGTTGGAGATTCTTTTTTGATTTCCTTCTTTCGTTGTTTGATTTTATTTAAATCAAATAAATTTTGTGCTCGTTCTTGTATTTCAGAATAGTTGCCAGAACGTGGTCTCAAACCAGATATTCCACCATGTTCATTGTAAAAATGTGCAGAAATTAGCAAACTTTCAGGCTTCCATGCATCTAATACAAAATTTGTTATATTTTGAGTATCTACTTTTTTTACAAGTGCAATAAAAGGTTCTATTTCAGATGGAGATATATTTGTGTGAACATGTTCGCCTAATATATTTAATATGCTATTGATTTTTATTGGATTGATAATTGTACCAAGTGAAAAGGCTTTATTGCGAGCAGATTGCATTACTTGTTGCTGTCTTTTGGCGCGACCGAAGTCCCCTTCAATGTCAGCATGTCTAGTTCGAGCATATTTAAGAGCAGTTGCACCATCAAATTTTTGAAGTCCTGAATAAACCTCAAATGTTTCATAAGTGTATCCCGGTCCGGGATAGTGTGTATCTTTTATGTGATTGGGAACATTAACATTTATACCACCCAATAAATCAATGATTTTTTTAAATCCTTCAAAATCTAATATAAAATAATAATGCACATCTTGTCCGGAAATATCTTTTACTGCATTTATGATATATTGAGCCCCATTGTTTTTTCTAAGTCCTGTTTGATATAAGGAATTTATTTTTACATAATATTTACCATTATTAATCAAAAAATCACGGGGAATAGAGAAAAGCCCCATAGTATAATCTTTTGTATTTATACTGAGCAACATAATTGTATCTGTTAAATCTTTACCGGCTTTGTGTGAATTAGCTCTTCCTAGAAGTAAAATATTTATTCGTCCAGTGTCAAAACCTTTGAGTGATTTATAAGATTTTGAATTTGTGAAATTTTTGAATGTTTTAACGAATGAATGTTTTTCAGCATTGTCTGTAAATTTATTGATTGTGGTATTTGTTTGATATATAAAGAATCCACCCGCAAAGAAAATTGCAAAAAGAAAAAGTATAAAGGATACCCAAAATATTTTTTTGCTTTTACTCGAAGTACGTTGTGATAAGTGTTGATGTGTGATTGTATGTTTTTTATTATTTAAGTATTCATCAAAATTTTGTATTTTGGGAGCGTTATTTGATTTATCAGAATAAGCACCGTTCCACATGACATTGCTAGGGAAAGTCTTATTGTTTGGGTTTTTATTTTTTTGTTTTCGTATAATATCCATAATTGGTATTATACCATGTGATTTTTTGTTTACATAACTATTATCACAAATGTTATTTATATCAACAGATTTAATAATATTTTGTATTGTTGTAAATATTTTATTATAATTGTACACTTGAGTTAGGAAAAATGTTGTTTAACAATTCAATTCAAAGGAGTTAAAGGAGTTAACGATGACTAATAAAAAAGCATATGTATTAGATACAAATGTCGTATTGGCTGATCCAGAAGATTGTTTGAATAAGTTTTTAAACAATGACGTTTTTATCCCAATAACTGTCATAGAAGAGCTTGACGGTTTTAAAAAGGGGAATGAAGATGTAAATTTTAGTGCTCGTAAATTTATGCGAGTATTAAATAGTTTAAGAAAGTGTGGGAGTTTTGAAAAAGGTGTAAGTTTAGGAAGAGGTAAGGGCAAGTTATTTATTACTTTAAGAAAAGAGTTTTGTGATGCGTTAAAGTTTTTTTCTTTCAAGCCAGATCATTACATTTTAAATGCGGCATGTATGCTAAAAGAAAGTGGTGTGTATGAGGATGTAATATTAAAAACTAATGATTTAAACTTAATCATTAAGGCAAATTCTGTTGCTGTGAGAGCTGAAGAATACACCATTGACACATTTGTTGATGAATCTAAAAAAGATTCAGTACAAATTGTTGAAGGAGTTGATGGAAATTTAATAGATCAAATATATAAAGAATCATGTATTTCAAATGAAAAAATAACTTTTGATATTAATAATGGTACAAGATTCTTAATATTAAAAAACACAAAACAGTCAGCATTGGTGCGATATGACTCTAGTGAGCAGATGTGTTTTTTGTTAAAAAAACATGCTGTGTCTGGTATTGTGCCTCGCAATGCAGAACAAGTATTTGCTTTTTCTGCGTTATGTGACAAAAATGTTCCATTAGTCACATTAGAGGGAAAGGCTGGTACTGGGAAAACGCTGTTGGCAATAGCTAGTGCTATTGAATTAATAAAGCGACGAGTATATGAAAATGTGCTGGTTGCTAGACCGATGGTGTCATTGTCAAATAAAGATATGGGACATTTACCAGGGGAGGTAAAAGATAAGGTGTCTCCATTTATGAAGCCATTGTGGGACACTTTGGCTGTGATAGCTGAAAATAATAATGAGCTTGAGTGTGAAATAGATGATATTTTTGAACGTGGGTTACTTTCTATTGAGCCATTGGCTTTTATAAGAGGTAGAACTCTGCCAAGAATATTACTTATCATAGATGAGGCACAAAATTTGACACCTCATGAGGTAAAAACAATCATTACGCGAGCAGGAGTTGGTGCGAAGATTGTTTTGGTTGGAGATACTGATCAAATTGATAGTCCGTATCTAACAAAACGGACTAATGGTTTGAGTCATGTTATTAGAAAAATGTATGGGCAAAATATGTATGCTCATATACAACTAAAAAAAAGTGAAAGGTCTGCCCTAGCTGAATTGGGTGGCGATTTGTTATAAAATATAAAGCTACAACTTAAAATAAGTTGTAGCTTTTTGTTGCATAGATAAGATGTTTTGTATATGATAGTATTATATAGTTAAGGGAAATGAATGATATTCAATTTATTAAATGAAATATGTATTTAAAAAAAATAGAAATTAAAGGGTTTAAATCCTTCGCAAATCAAACAACTTTTGATTTTTTGCCAAAATGTGCTACATCTGGTGATGACGGTTGTGGTATTACTGCTATTGTGGGTCCAAATGGTTCTGGTAAGTCAAATATTTCTGATGCTGTTAGGTGGGTGATGGGTGAGCAATCTATGAAAAATCTTCGTGGTAAAAAAAGTGAGGATGTAATATTTTCTGGTTCTGAGAAAAAAGGACAATTGTCAATGGCTAGTGTTGCACTTATTTTTGATAATAGTGATAAGACAATGCCAGTTGAATTTGATGAAGTTATCATTACTCGCAAAATTTATAGAAATGGTGAAAGTGAATATTTAGTGAATGACGCACGTGTAAGATTGCTAGATGTGGTAGATATTTTGGCACGTACTGGTATTGGCAAGGAAAGTTATTGTGTGGTTGGACAAGGTATGACTGATGCAATTTTAAATGCTACTCCAATTGAAAGGCGTGGCATCATTGAAGATGCTGCTGGTGTTAGACATTTTCAAATAAGAAAAAATAGAGCAATAAAAAAACTGGATAAAACTAAAGAAAATTTAGAACAGGTTCAATCATTAATTACAGAAGTCACTCCGCACTTACGGTCGCTTCGTAGGCAAGCGAATAAGGCAAGACAGGGTAAAGAAATTTTTGAACAATTAAAAGAAAAACAAAAAGAATACTTTTTCTTGAAGTGGAAAAATTTGTATAATGAGAAAGTAAAGTTGGAAAATCAAAGACAAGAAATTGGTATAACTTTGAAAAATGCTCAAAGAGAAGTGGATAAATTAAGTGACCAAATTGTTTCAGAATCAAAGAAAGTTGAGGACGCAGAAAAAATAGGTGTTTATGAAAAGGAAAAAAGGGAAATATATATCCAATTACAATCATTAGAAAAAAAGATTGCAGTTGCAGAAGGACATATAGAAATTCAAAAAGAGCGTAGAAATCATGAGGAAAAAATTAAAAGTGTTCCCGTAGATTTAAACTATATACAAAAAGAATTAGATAAAATAAGGAGTGAACAAAGTGATTTAGTGAATAGTTTAGAAAAAGTACATGAGATAAAAGAAATAAAAATATTAATTGAAAAATTAAAAAAAATCCATAGTAAAATTGATAAACTGTATATAGATGCTGGGAAAAAACAAATTGATGTAGTACAAGATGATTATGAAGAAAAGGTTAAAAAATATGATGATAAAATATCAGAATTAAATCAACAAATATTTGCACATAAAAAGAAGATTACACAAATAAAAGAAAAAATTAAAGATTTAGAAAAAAAGATTGCAGATGCAATGGCGGCAGATAAAGAAGCTCGTATGCAATTTTTTGCACTTGAAAAAGAATTGAGAGAGAAACAGAGATTGTTGGATGCTATTCGTGAGCAATTTAATGAAGTGAAGGTTAATATAGCTAGAGTTGAAGTGAAAGAAGAAGATATTATTAGTGAAACACGTCAAGAGCTTGGTATTGAAGTGCAAGATTTAATAAATATTGATGAAGGAAAAAATGATGATGTTAATTTTGAAAGCATGGAGCAAGAGGTGTACACACTTCGCTCTAAGTATGAACAAATTGGCGGAATTGATCCAATGGTTATAGATGAATATGAAGAAATGCAAGAGAGATTTAATGTTATGACAGATGAATCACAAGATTTACAAGATGCAATAAAGCAATTAAAGGAAGTAATAAAAGAAATGGATAAAAAAATCCATAAAGCTTTTGTGTCTGCCTTTAAAGAAATTAATACTGAATTTACTAAATATTTTAGAATATTATTTAATGGTGGAAATGCAAAGCTCAAAAAAGTAGAAGTGGATGTGACACCTCGTAGAAAAAAAGAGGATGAAATACAGGGTGACATAGACATAGAAATATTGCAAGATACAGAAGATGAAGATGAGATTAAAAAAATGTCTACAAAAAAAGAGATAGGCATTGAAATTATAGCATCGCCACCAAGTAAAAAAGTAAAGCACCTTTCACTGCTTTCTGGCGGAGAACGTTCGCTTACATCAGTTGCGATGCTTTTAGCCATTATTTCATATAACCCACCTCCATTTATAATACTTGATGAAGTAGAAGCTGCACTTGATGAAGCAAATTCACGGCGACTTGCAAAAATTTTTGCAGAATTATCTCATAAAACACAATTTATAGTTATAACACATAATCGTGAAACAATGCGTCATGCGGATACGCTTTATGGTGTGACAATGGGTAATGATGGTATTACGCAACTATTGAGTGTAAAATTGGATCAGATTAATGATGATGGAAAAATAGAAAACAAAAAATAGTTTTTATATTATCTTTTTGTTACCTAGTAATTTTGAGGGTATGACAAAAGTAAGACATAACGGATTGAAATATGATTTTGCTTTTGTAAGATTGTTATTTTAAAAAGTAGCCTCGACTATGCAACAGTCCTATATTCAACAATGCAGGAATGAGGCTATGTCTCAGTCTGTAACATTTACTTGTGTCTATCACGTAGTGCAAGAGTGAGGTTGTACTTCGGTCCACAACGTTTACTATATCTATCAATTTTTTCAAACATGTGAAACTGGTTACAAACCAGTTCCTGAAATAATTTTAAGTGTTGCAACTAATTGAACTTAGGGGTACGAAAGTTGACAAAAATATTTTTTTTAGGTATCATTTTTGTTACATGCGTGTTTGTTTATTTGGCAATTACGTCAAAAACAGATACAAAATTTCACAGGAGTACATGCTTGTGGATTTGAGTTTTATATATTTAAATCTAAATTTATGTTAGTTATACGTTTTAGTCGTGTTGGTAGACGCAATCATGCGCAGTATAGAATTGTTGTGCAGGAAAAATCAAAAGCGCCAACGGGAAAACATGTTGCGATTGTGGGAAGTTATGATCCACATTCAAAACAAACTGTTTTGAAAGAAGATGAAATTAAAAATTTTATTGCAAATGGAGCACAGCCATCCGATAGTGTTTATAATTTACTTGTAAGAAATGATGTTATTAAAGGTAAAAAACGAGTTGTCAAATTACCTGAGAAAAAAACTGAGGAGGCCGAGCAAGAACCTGTAGAAGGAAAAAGTGAAGACAAAGAAAGCGACAAAAAAGCAAAACTTGAAGAAAAAAAGGACAAAGAAGAAGCTGAAGTAGAAGAAGATGTTAAAAATGATAATGAAAAGGAAGAAGAAGTAAAAGAAATTGAACAAAAAAATGAAGTAAAAGAAGAAAAGTAATTATTGTACAAACATTCTTGTTCGTCATAAATTTCAAAAAGAGAATAACAATAAGTCAAATTCAATAATTAATTGCAATACTTGAAATTAATGTAGAAACTAGTTTGTAATCAGTTTCATTTGTTTGAAAAAATTAATGGATATGGATATGGTAAACGCTATGGACCGAGGTATAACCTTGCTTCTGCACAATAAAGTTGAGTGTTATTCTATGTATTTTATGGGAATAGTGAAACTTATATTTATAAGGGTGTTGCGGTTAATTGTTGAATGTAGGGGTGCGACTTGACAGTTTAAAAAAAGTGCGTTAATATTTTAAGAAGTTAAAAACAATAAAAAATTATCCGCAGACACAAGGCTTAGTTGTAAGTAAGTCCTTGCGAGGAAATAGTTATAGTATGAGTTCATACTAGATATTTTCATTCTGCAGGAAAGCAGGATTTTTTACTTAATTAAAATTTAAAATTGTAACATTATGCTTACACGACAACAAAAAGAAGAAATCGTTGCAAAGCTATCTGATGAGATTAAAGAGGCTCCATCATGTGTGTTGGCTGACTTTAAAGGATTGGGTGCTAATGATATGGTTGTGCTTAAGAGTAAGTTGCGAGAAGAAGGTTCAACATTTCAAGTTATTAAGAAAAAACTTCTTGCGATAGCCTTAAAGAATAATGATATCGAAATTAATCCAAAGGATTATGAAGGACAAATAGCGATTAGTGTATCAGAAGATGAGGTAACGAGTGCAAAGATTATTCATGAGACATCAAAAGAAAATGAGAACGTAAAAATTGTAGGTGGATTATTGGATGGAAAATTGATGACTGCAGAAGAAATTCAGGCTCTTGCGAAATTGCCATCCACAGATGAATTAAGAGCTAAATTAGTTGGTCAATTGCAAGCTCCTATAAGTGGATTTGTAAATACTCTCTCAAGTGTGCCACGATCATTTGTTCAAGTATTAGGTGCTGTACGAGACAAGAAGGAAGCATAAAATTTTTATTTAGCATTTATTTTTATAAATTATAATTAATTAAATATAATAATATGACAGAAGAAAAAAAGACTGAAGAAGTCAAAGAAGAAGCAAAAGAAGTTGAGGTACCTAAAAAATTTGAAAAGATTGTAAAGGAAATTGAGGAAATGAGTGTTCTAGATTTATCAGAATTAGTAACAATTTTGGAAGATAAGTTTGGCGTATCAGCTGCTGCTCCAGTAGCAATGGCTATGCCTGGTGTTGCTGGTGGTGAAGAAGGTGGAGCTGATGAAAAGTCAGAATTTGACATTGAACTTACAACTGTAGGTGATTCAAAAATTAACGTTATTAAAGCAGTTCGAGCAATTACAGGTGAAGGTCTAAAAGAAGCAAAAGGAATGGTAGATGGAGCTCCTGTAGTAGTTAAAGAAGCTGTAGCAAAAGAAGAGGCAGAAGAAATCAAAGGGCAACTAGAAGAGGCTGGAGCTACAGTAACTTTGAAATAAAGTATTTTTGAGGATATTTCAAATTAAAAGACCGCTTAAAATAGCGGTTTTTTTGACTATTGACTTTCTTCATATTATGTGCTACGATTTGGTGTTGCCAATGGTGGCAATATTGCACATTAAAAAGGAGGTGTCATGAATCATTATGATATATTAGAAATAACAAAAGATGCTGGTGATAGAGAAATTCAAGCAGCTTACAGGAGGAAGGCTAAACAATCTCATCCTGATGTTGGCGGTGATGTTGTTGAGTTTTCTAAAATCCAGGAAGCATATGAAGTTTTGTCTGATCCAGTCGAAAGACAAAAGTATGATAATGATTGCTCCGTTGAATTTGTGGAAAATCCATTGGAGTATGTCCATAAGTTATGGACTAATTTGTTAAAAGGAGGATTGTCATGAGGGATTTGGTTGAAAATGTAGAGGATCTAATATATAGTCACACGGATCTGATGAATCCACAAGTGCTTGATGATGCTTGTGCTAAGATGTTAGAAGGTATTAAAGAAGATATGGTTATGGCAATAAAAACATTGCCTGATATGGTTGCATTTGGCATTTTTCCGTATGTTTACATTACTGATAGGGGACAGATGTTTCTCAATCAGTATGATGTAGTCACGATGGAAGAACTGCCATCGTGGCAGGAACTTCAAAAACAGAAGTTTTTTAAAATTTCAGGTGAAGGTGAATTTATTCGCTCTTTGCCAGAAATTGATGAAAAGCGGGCTGTAAAAATTCTTTTTACCGTTGCTGCGGTAAAATCAAAACAGGGGAAACGAATATGAAAAAAGAAGAGATTATAAGTACACAGTTGGCGCTGGTTGTAGATGCCGCGCTTCAGTCTGGAAGCATTGCTGATGCAATGTTGATGGAAATTGCAGAGCAAGGAGATGATATTGCACTTGAA
>CAZHQB010000031.1:0-11949 GCA_964534895.1 uncultured Micavibrio sp. | reverse complement strand
AATATTAATATTAAAATTCCTCAAAAAGTAACCTTGACTATGCAACAGTACAAAAATTGACTTTTGTAAAAAATAGTGTTATAATATATATATTCGGGTGAGTAATTAACAATTTTGTTAGTTGCTCATTTTTTGTTGGAAATATTGTTAAAGAATGAAAAATAAAAAGACAAAGCAATATAATATATTTTTTGTGGGGGCTATAGTGATGATAGTTGTCTTTTTTTCTTTTGACCATAATTATGCTAATGCTCAAATCCCTAATTTTATTAATTATCAAGGTAAGTTGAAAGATAATACTGGGAATCCTATTACGACAGCTACGACTATTCAATTTTCTTTATATAATAATATAAGTAATGGAAGCCCAAGTGATACTCCTGGAGCTGGAGGGCCATTACTTTGGACGGAAATTTATGATGGTAGTGGTGGTTGTACTCAAATAACACCTGGAGCAGATGGGATTTTTGCACAACATTTGGGAGATTGTGTACATTTTCCTACTTATTTGGATTTTACGCAGGAATATTATTTAGGGGTTAAAATAGGTTCTGATGCTGAAGCTGCACCTAGAGTGTCCTTTGCTACAAATCCTTATGCATTTACTTCAAAATCAGTTCATACAGATAATGAAAATTTGTTAATAGATACGAAGAATTCAGGTAATATTTTATTAAATTCTGCTGGCAATATACAGTTACAAGCAAATGATGCAACGAGTGCTTTTATTGTGGATCAACAAGGCACTGGGAATCTTTTTGAGCTACAAAGTAATGGCACAACAGCATTTATTGTACAAAATAATGGTTTTGTAGGTATTGGTACGGCAATTCCTACCCAAAGACTACATGTTTCAGGGAATTTTAGATTAGAGGGTGCTTTATATGATTCTAATAATAATCCTGGCAGTAATGGTCAAATTTTAATGTCTCTTGGTACAACAACTAGCTGGATAGACGCTAGTAGTTTATCAGCAGGTTCTTTATGGGATGGAGATCATGATACGGGCATACAAGTAGAAAAAAATCCAGATGAAGATATTATTAGATTTGATACTTTGGGTGGGCAAAGAGCAAAAATTGATAATATTGGTAATTTCTTGTTGTCAAATTTGGATCCAGCAGACTTATTAAACCCAGGAGCTTTAACAGGTTTATTATTTAGAAATGATAAAGCATCTATGAGAGTGGGAGAAGCTAACAATAACGAATGGGATGATGCTAATGTTGGCAGGGGAAGTTTTGCTTTTGGTAGAAATAATATTGTTAGTGGAAATTACTCCACAGCACTGGGAGGAAGTAATAATATCAATGATGTTTATTCAACTGCTTTAGGTAGATATAATAATATTACAAGTAGTTATGCAGTGGCTGGTGGTTTTCAAAATACAGCTGGCGGTTATGCTTCTACCGTTTTTGGACAAACAAATACTGTTTCTGATAGGCGGGCGATGGCTTGGGGATTGGATAATCAAGCTACCCAAGATGAAGCTACTGCCTGGGGTAGAAATACACAGGCTACAGCAAGTTATTCAACTTCTTGGGGGCGAAATACAGTAGCTAGCGGAAATTATTCCACCGCTTTTGGTTATAACAATACAGCTAGTCAAGATTATGGCTTAGCTTTTGGTTATAATAATACAGCCAGTGGTCGTTATGCAACTGTATGGGGAGGGCAAAATACAGCCAGTGGTCAATATTCAACAGCTTTTGGTTCGCATAATACAGCCAGTGGGACACATTCTACGGCAATTGGTTATTATTCTGAAGCTAGCGCTGAAAATGGAGTGGCCATAGGGGATGCTTTGGCTAATTCAAATTATATGACAGCTCTTGGAAGATTTAATGAAAATGTAGCTGGACAAAGTTTAACAAACTGGGTAGATACGGATCAACTTTTTGTGATTGGTAATGGAACTGGTTGGCAAAATGCGAATAGAAGTAATGCTTTGACAATTTTAAAAAATGGAACAATTACTGCACCATCATTTAGTTTAGCCGAGATTAATACCGCGGGGAATACAGCGCTAGTGACTAAAGAATATGTCGATAATATTGTTAATAATAATTCTTTATGGTCTCGCGATAATAGTAATGGTTATTTATTTCCTCAAACTTTAACAGATAGAGTTGGTATTGGAACAAATACTCCAAATAATTTATTTCAAGTTAAAGATTTAATTAGTTTTAATGACACAACAAGAACAACTTCAATTGGCTCTGATGCTGGTATAAGTAGTACTGGAAATGATAACACATTTATTGGTTATCAGGCTGGTTATTCTAATACAACAGGAAGGGTTAATACTTTTGTTGGCAGAAATGCTGGTTATTCAAATACTATTGGTGTAGCAAATACTTTTATTGGGCGACAGGCTGGTGAACATACTACAGAAGGTTCACAAAATAGTTTTATTGGTAAAGAAGCTGGAAGATATAATGTAACTGGATCGCATAATAATGCACAAGGCACCCAGGCATTAAGACATAATCAAGATGGTAATTATAATGTAGCTATTGGTAACAATGCTTTACAGGAAGGTACTAGTTTAAATAATAATGTAGCTATTGGTTTTGCTGCTGGTGATACTAATAATGGAGATGATAATGTTTTTCTTGGGTATAGGGCGGGTACATATATAGCAAATGGAAATGGTAATTTCAATGGCATGCAAAATATTTTCCTTGGTTCAGATACTAAGGCTTTAGCTGATGGTGATCAAAATGAAATTGCTATTGGTTTTGATATAACTGGTAATGGATCTAATACTATAACTTTAGGTAATACATTAATAACAGATACTTATCTTAGAGGACATTTACATTTAGATAATTATTCGTTTCCTGTGTCAGATGGAACAAACGGACAAGTTTTAGTTACCGATGGTTCAGGTAATTTAGCTTGGGCTAATAATGGTAGTGGCGGTTCATTAAATAATATATATGTTAATGACGGAACTTTAACTGGAAATAGAATTGTCTCAATGGGGAGTAATAGCTTAACTTTTGATGGGACAGCAGGAACTACTGTTGGCATTCAATATGGAGCTGATTATTCAGCTGATTATACCAACCGTTCTTTGGTGGATAAGGAATATGTTGATGCACAATTAATGTGGGAAATTATAAATGGCGGGGAACGAATTCAGCCTAAGAATCATAGTGTGAGACAAATTTATGTACAAGAAGATTCAAATAGTTATACTCAGTTTATGGTTAGGAATGATAATGATACTGGTAATGGGGCCGGAGCAATTATTGAGCTAAAAGGTTCTGGGGCAGACTATACTAACAATATGTATATTGGAAAATATGGAGCTAGCTTTTGGATTCCAGAATTACAAGACAATGGAGCCGTTCTCACTGATAAAAATCTAGTTATTGGAACTGCTTCTGATACTAAAGAAATTCACTTTGTGACAGGAAATTCTTATACTGATTTACAGCCAGTTGTTGTTGCAGATAATGAAGGTTTTCGTTATACTTCTGACTTATCTGCAACGTTTGTGGACAGAACTTTAGTAGATAAAGCCTATGTAGATGGTACTATATCCTCAAATGTAATGAATATTTATACTACAGATGGCACATTAACAGGAAATAGAAATGTGTCTTTAGATGGTAACAATTTAGTATTTAGTGGTAGTGGAAATATTGGAATTGGTACAACTAATCCAAGTCATAAATTACAAGTTAATGGCAATGTAAGAGCAACACGATTTCATGGAGCTAATGGAACAGCAGGTTCACCAACATTTAGATTTGATGCAGATTCGGATACTGGAATGTTTAGAGCAGATACAAATCAATTAGCATTCTCTACCAATGGCTCAGAAGCTTTGAGAATAGATAATATTGGTAGAGTTGGTATAGGTGTTATTGCTCCTGACAGTTTATTACAAATTGGAGGTAATGCGCATATTAATAAAAATTTATTAGTAGATGATTCAGAAATTATATATACGCAACATTCATATAATGATTCAACATTTGGATATGAATTTAATTGGAATTTATTGCAAACAGAAAAAACAAATGATCCTAATAATGATGAATTTGCAACTATCACAAGTGGAACAGGTTGGAAACAAACATACCCGATTACGCGATGGAAAATTGGCAATGAAAAAGAAAATGGACAACATTATGGATATGTCGGTTATTTTCCTGGGGATAATTGGAAATCATTATTTAGGATAAACACTGGTGGGAAAGATGATACAGATTTGGCATTGGGCGTTAATACTAAAGATGTGATAAATATTACTGCTGCGGATTATTTTGTGGGTATTCAAACTGATACGCCAACAGAGACTTTGGATGTTGCTGGGAATGTTCGATTGAGGCAGGAATTACATGATAGCAATAATCAATCTGGAAATATAGGGCAGATATTATCTTCTACGAATACAGGCGTTGATTGGATCGATGCACCAGCCTCAGCTTCTGGTTCTATTGATACACATTCAGATGTAGATACTTCAACAAATACCCCAAACAGCAATCAAGTTCTTAGTTGGAATGGCACCAATTGGGTACCAGCCACAGTAGCTTTGGGAAATATTTATAGTGCTGATGGAACTTTAACTGAACATAGAACAGTTGATTTAAATAATCATAATTTAATATTTGATAATGCTGGAGTAAGCACTGGAGAAATACATATTAAAAATGGATTAAAATGGTTGGAACTTGGAGAGACGGGAGCGGTGGCTTATATTGGGAGTGCTTATGGTGGACCATCATCTAACAATCATCCCTTAGCTTTGCGAGTTGGGGATAATGAGTATATGAGAATTGATACAAATGGTAATATTGGTATTGGTGTTAATAATCCAAATTATAAATTAGATGTTGCTGGTTCGGTTATGCTAGATGATAATGGCGGAGCACCTACACCATCTCAAGGGTATGCTGGGATTTATACTCAAGCTGGAGAATTACATGCCATTGATGATAATGGAAATACCACTCAAATTTCTCCTCACAATGAAGAAGGTCTTTGGTGGTATAATTCTAAAAATATTAATACTGGAAAAACATTAACGGTACAGATGGAATTATTAACTAAAGAACTAAATAAAATTCTAGGTGGAGGTTATATTACTGAAAATGGAGAGGAGATTGATAAAGGAATTAACCAAATTGAAGATTTAGAGAAACGAGTGGCAAAAATAGAAAAAACTGGAGGAATTGTAGTTGATGATTCAGAGAATACAATAGTTGATATGGATAAATTATTAGATAAAATCGACACTATAAATGATAAAATTGATAATAATGAAGAGAGAATTACAAATTTAGAGGATTTAGTAAAAGATGCAACTAATATAGAAAGTGATGATGGAGAAGAAGAAAATAATACAAATATTATTTTGACAGAGTTAGACGGTGATGTGCGTAATATTTTAGAAGAAGCATCTTTCAAAAAAGGTGTAGAGTTTAATGGAGATACAACATTCTTTGCTAAAACAATTTTTTCTGATGAGGTTACTTTTATGGATAGGATGCAATTTGCAGATAAAGATATGGCAGGCAAAGCAACTGTTAATGAAGGCAAAAAGGAAGTAAAGGTAGAATTTAAAAAAGAATTCACATTTAAACCATATGTGACAGCCACGGTTAATAATGATTTTGTATTATTTAAAGTTACAGATGTTACAGAAGAAGGATTTAAAATAGAAATTGAAGATGAGGCACAAAAAGATGTAAATTTCACGTGGCATGCTCTATCAGTCATAGATAATTAATTTTTTGGACATAATCTTTATAGGAATTGGTTTGTAACCAGTTTCATATTTTTCAAAATATAATAAATGTAAAAAAATATAATATTACTTCTGTAATGTTCTACTATTTTTTCATTTATATATTTTACACTTATTATTATAGAGCTGTTAATTTTTGAATTTTATAAAAAGTATGATATACTGAGTAAAAATAAATAATATAAAAATATATGACAGAAACAAAAAGTACACACATCAAAGCTAAACATAGTAGTGTTAAGAGCTCACTTTGTGTAGGAATCATTCTAATTTTATTAGCCGGACTTGTTTTTTTGTCAGTTGCGTTGTATAAAGAAAAAAATAAACAGTTAACACCTGCCGATATAGAAGCTTTGCAAAAAGAGCAAGTTAATAGTGTGTTAACCGAGATATCAAAACATATGGTATTACCAAAAGATGAACAACCTACAATTGCCACTATTACAGATGTAGATAGCTTGAGGAAAGATATGCCATTTTTTGATAAAGCACAAAATGGATTTAAAGTAATCGTATATAAAGAAAAAGCTATTTTATTTGATCCAGTTAATGATATCATAATAGATGTTGCTCCTGTAATACAAAAAAAAGATGCAGCTAAAGTACAGGATCAACAAGTAAATAAAAATAATATTGATACTAAGGTAAGTGATAAGGACAAAGCAAATACACAAAAAGACTTACAAGATAAGGACGAAGTTGAAAGTAAGACAGACAGCTCTAAAAAAGATGAAAAAAAAGTAACAAATGATGACGAAGAAGATATTGACACAGTAGTTAAAGATGAGAAGAGCGATGTCAATGATGACAATACTGCAACCAGCGAGGAATAAAGTGTAAAATTAGTATTGATTTATTTATGTAATTAATGTAATAATATCGACAGGTAGTGGCACATCTGTTTTGGACTAAATAATAGTTGAGAGTTTGGATAAATGAATTATTCAAAAAACCAGGTGGAACCGCGGGTGAAAGCTCGTCCTGATGTTTTCAAAAGTTAGTTTTGGAATTGTCAGGATGAGTTTTTATTTGTATTTTATTGTAATATTATGACAAAAAAAGATAAAGCAATGTTGGAGGTCGTCACAAATATTTGGGGTAGCTGGGATCAACTTAAAAAGTTAACAAATCAAGATATGAGAGAACTTGTTAGACGAGGGCTGGAAGAAGAAATTGGTACTATGCAATTTAAAAAGGCATTAATAGGAGATATTGATGTCGGTAGTAATTTTAAATATGCTTTACAAGCAATTAATATTGCTATAAATGAAATCAAAAAAGAAAATAAAGAGCCTACAGTGAAAGAAGCACAAAAAAAGGTTGTTACAAAAAGGATGATTACAGATGCACGTAAACAAGAATTAAGAGAGATTAGACGTACTGGAGGGAAGGAAATATATGATAAAATTATATTTAAATAGTAATTATAATAATATGAAAATAATAAGAAATACTAAAGAAGTTACAACAATGGATGCAATCGTTAGCTTTGCTAAGCGACGAGGATTTGTGTTCCCTTCCAGTGAAATTTATGGTGGTTTTGGGGCAGTCTATGACTACGGACCTTATGGCGTAGAATTGGCAAAAAATATAAAAGAGGTTTGGTGGAAAACAATGGTCCAAGAAAATGAAAATATTGTTGGACTAGACTCTAGTATTTTTATGAATCCAAAAGTTTGGGAAGCTTCAGGACACGTTTCTGGATTTAGTGACCCTCTATCAGAGTGTAAACAATGTCATTCTCGTGTGCGAGTGGACCATTTGCTAGAAGAAGCTAATATTTTTGCTGACGAAAAAATGAGCGAAGAAGAAATTAATGAATTATTAAATGATAATTTAGATAAATTAAAATGTCCTAAATGCGGTGCTAAAGGAAAATTTTCACAGGCAAAAAGTTTTAATCTTCTAGTGCAATCAAATCTAGGAAATTTTACTGGCGATTGGAGTAAAGAACCAACTTATTTAAGAGGTGAAACTTGTCAGGGGATTTATATTAATTTTAAAAATGTTCTAGATAGTACCCGTCAAAAAATACCTTTTGGTATTGCTCAAATTGGAAAAGCTTTTCGTAATGAAATTACGGCTCGTCAATTTATTTTCCGCAAGAGGGAATTTGAGCAAATGGAAATGCAGATGTTTACCCATCCTGATGAGGGTATGAAAATCTACGAAGAGTGGCGAGAGAAACGGTGGCAATATTATTTAGACCTAGGAATAAAAGAAAAAAATTTGAAGTGGCATGAACATGAAAACTTGGTTTTTTATGCAAAGGCCGCATGGGATATTGAATATAAATTCCCATTTGGTTTCAAAGAGCTTGAGGGAATTCATGCAAGGGGTGATTATGACCTTACGCAACATGCAAAACATTCTGGAGTAAAATTGGAGTATAGAAATCCTCAAACTGGTGAGGTGTTTGTACCACATATAGTAGAAACTTCCGTTGGAGTTGACAGAACATTTTTGGCAGTGCTTACAGATGCATATTGTGAAGAGGATTTGGAAGAAGGAAAGTCACGAACAGTTTTGAGATTGCCTGTAAATCTAGCTCCTGTTAAAATTGCGGTATTTCCACTTATGAAAAATAAGCCTAAATTAGTTGCAAAAGCACGAGAAATTTTTAATGAATTGAAAATACAATATATGTGTGAGTTTGATGATAATGGAAATGTAGGAAAAAGATATCGTAGACAAGATGAAATTGGTACACCGTATTGTGTTACAATTGACTTTGATACATTGGATACGGGAGAGGTGACAGTACGTGACCGAGATACTATGGAGCAAGAAAAAGTACATATTGATAATCTTGTACAATATTGTAATGATAAAATTAAATAAAGATTTTTGCAGGAACTGGCTTGTAGCTAGTTTTAGATTGTTAAGGAATGTCTACAAAGTTCAAAAAATTATAATTTTAAGAAAACGAATGCAAAAATATTACGGATTAAGACATAGCTTCGCTCTTGCATAATGGACAGTCATTAAACAAAAAGTAGTATTTTAACAATTTTTAGGAGGTTTTAATAACCTCCTTTTATTTTTTTATAATATCATGAGGTTGACGAAGTAGATAAAAAACTATTTAATGAAAGCATTATGAAAATTAGTCAAATAGTACAAAAGAGAATATTTCAACATAAAGGCATTGCAATATTTTTGATGATTATCACATTTATTTGTATTGATATAGTATCGTTTAAAATTGATCAGCATAGTAGTATATTTGTTCGATTAGTTAAAAAATATTATTTTGAACCAATTTTAGATAAATCTGAAAATTTTTATAAAACTTATAATAAAGCACTACAAACTGATGAATTTATAATGTTGCTTTGGTTGTGGCCAAAACAAGCAACTTTAGTAGAACGAGTCTTTAAAATAGATCCTTTTTATAGAATATATAATAATAAATGGGAAATAAATGATTTGAATTTGATACGTCGTGCTGACTCACGTGAAGAAGTGTCGGGATTGATTAAAATCTTTGGTAATAATACTATGTTGTATGAAATTGATAACAAAATTGGTAACATCATGACAGATCCAACAGATGATGTTTTATTGAAAGCTTTGTATTGTGATGAAACTGGTTATGATGATTTTGATTATAAATTATTGAGTGTTATTAAAGATGGCAAAGGTGGGTATGGAGATACTCACTATTTACTCAGTTTACTTTTTTTGGAAAAATTGGGATGTGGTAATAAAGATATGATTATTCACGATAAATCTGATGTAGTTTATAATATTTTGACGGCAGAACTAAAAAAACAAGATTTTAGTGATCTGTTTGTGGAAAGAATAGTGCTTTTGTATTGGGCAGGATATAGTGAAGATATTAAGTTAAAATGGATAAATAAAATAGTACAAAATATTCAAAAAGATGGTGGATGGAGAGATATAAATAAAAAAGAAAGTAATCCTCATACCACAGGACTTGCAGCTTTAGCAATAAAATATTTCATTATTAATAATAAAAGTGCAAATAAAGTTTTATTAAGATAAATTTTAGCAGAGTTGACTATATCTAAATAAAGATGTTTAATATAAGTATAATTTGTGAAACCACTGAAAAACTAACAATTTATCATTTCGACTGTAGTACTAGCGGAATAGAGCAATCTCTAAACTAACAGTTTTATTATATTATTACAGATTTGAGAGCTCTTAATTTCACTTACGCTGTGTTCGAAATAACAATAGATTTTAATTCTTCAGTGATTTAATTTGTAATATATTAAAATTATGAAAAAAATAGTTTTTAGTGCAAGTGTATTGAGCATGTTTGTTTTCGTGCAGAACGTATTAGCAGCAACCTGTGAGGTAAATGGTCAAAGTGTGCCATGTGATCAAATGTCAAAAGGTTTGATGGTATTTATGGGAATATTTTGGATAATTTTTATTGTATTTATGGTTGGAGCACTTGTTTTATGGGTTTGGATGCTTGTTGATGCAGTTAAAAATGAAAAAGAAAATTTAGCATTGTGGCTTGTAGTATTATTTATTGCTGGATTTTTAGGTGCGATAATCTATTATTTTGTAAGGTATCGTGAACATAAAAAAGCAAGTATGCAACAAACATCACAACAAATTTTAAGTGAGGGAGAAGAGAAATAATAATTATTTTTCATGCAATTATATGAAAATAACAGTAGTTGATAAACGATTAACACGTAAAAAATGTGTTCAAATAGTTTTTAATGAAAAAATACGTGAGAATAGATTTGTTGTCGACAAAAAAACAGAAATATTAGAAATAAAAATACCAAAAAAAGATGAGATGACACGACGTAAATGGATTATTTTGGTTCGCTCAATAATACAAGAGGCAAAAAAATATAATTTAGGACGAATCGAAATTTTGTGGAGGCAATTGGTAAATTTTGATGATTTAGGTGATAACTTAGGGCAGACTTTTGCTGAGGCAGTCTATATGGCTCATTATGAGTTTCGTAAATATAAGACAAAGCCAAAAGAAGGGTGGGGTGATGTATCTGAAATTGTAGTTATTGCGAAAAAAAATGACAAATCTTTACAAAGGCAAAATATTAAAAAGGGCATAACAATTGCAACACAAGTTAATTTTTGTAGGGATCTTGCAAATACACCTGGAGTAGACATGACTCCAGCATCGCTTGTGTCGATTACACGTAAGGCAGTAAAAGGAACAAAAATTAAGATGCGTGTATTGGATGAAAAGCAAATGCGACGTAAAAAAATGAATGGCGTATTAGCTGTGGGACAAGGAAGTAGAAATCAATCTCGTTTTATAATATTAGAATATATTGGAACAAGACAAACGAATAAGCCAATGGTATTAGTTGGGAAAGGTGTTACTTTTGATACTGGCGGAATAGATACAAAACCACATCCTTATGCACTTGATATGATGATGGATATGAGTGGTGGTGCAGCTGTAATTGCGACGATGATAGCTGTGGCAAAATTACGAGTTAAAAGAAATATAGTAGCACTTATTCCTGTTGTGGAAAATATGCCTGGAGGCAGTAGTTTTCGACCTGGGGATATTATTACAATGATGGATGGCACGCATGTTGAAGTCGGCCATACAGATGCTGAAGGCCGTTTAATTTTAGCTGATGCACTTACTTTCGCAAAAATATATAAGCCTGCACAAATAATCGATGTAGCGACATTAACTGGAGCTGCAATGATGGCATTGGGTGAACGTGCAACTGCAATATTTACGGATGAGGATGAGTTAGCAAGTAATACACTTAAAATAGCGGAAGAAACAGGTGATTATGCATGGAGATTACCACTTTGGGATGAGTATAGTACTGAAATTGTAGGAACACATGGGGACATTTCAAATATTCGTACAAAAGGTCAACCTGGTTATGGTGGAGCAATTACAGCTGCTGCTTTTTTAAAACATTTTGCAAAAGATTATAAAAAATGGATGCATATGGATATAGCACCTACTATGACAGCAGTTTTTGATGAGCAATTAACAAAAGGTGCAAAAGGTTCTCCAGTACGATTATTAATATCAATTTTGGAAAATGATTTATAATTAAGTATTATTTAATTTATTTTTAAAAGACAATCACAGCTTCAAAGTAGCTAAGCTTAATAATTAATTGAAATACTTAAAGTTACTGTTTATCTTTACAAAAAATAAATACAATCAACAAAGCTTCTACGCAACAAGTATA
>CAZHQB010000030.1:0-12143 GCA_964534895.1 uncultured Micavibrio sp. | reverse complement strand
TTTTTATTATCTGGAATTTTGTAAATAGGTGCATTTATAGCTACTTCTTTTTTAGTAGAAATATTTTTCTTGAAGTCATTATAAACTATGATTGTCTTATTAAGTAGGGAGTTTATATATTTTGCAATGCTTTCTAGTAGCGATTTATTGTTTAGGATTTCTGTCTCATGTTCTTTTGGTGGATTATGGATTGCTTCATAAGCAATTAAACTTTCTAATTTTTGTTGTGATAAAATTTGTTCATTTTTGAGTGCTTGAGCGATGATTTCTTGAGTTTGTGCTTGTTTACTAGGGTCTATTGGCACAATCCATTTCCACTTTTTATTTATTTTCTCATAGATTGCATTTTCGGGTATAGATACATTCTTATCTCCATAAGTGAGCTTATCAGATACAGATTTATTTGGACGACGCAGCTCTATCGTGCCAGTTTTATTTGGTAGGGTGATAGATGCATATTTTTTGTTAATTATTTTTGTTTTGCCTTTTTTGATTATTAGTTTTTTGGTGATTGGGTGATTGACTAGTGTCTTTTTACTTGTGCCAGTTGCCACACTCCAATCTTTCAAATTTATATTCTTTTTGCTTTCATTTTTTAACACAATATACTCATTGCCAGTGTCCTTGCCAGTTGGATTGGGCAAAATTTTGGTAATAGTAATATCATATTTGGGATATTTTTTTACTATGACTTCAAAATTTTTGATAACTTCCTCACTTCCGTCTTGTGTACGTAGACTTGCTTGATAAATACCAGTTTTTTGATATTTGTGGCGGGTTTTCCATAGATAACTTTTGTGTCCATCTCCAAAATCCCATCTAACTTTCAATTTTTCACCGTCAGCATCTTTTGCTTTTGCACTAAACTCAGCGTACACATCTTTGTACACTTTTTTATCAATATCAAATTTTGTGATTATGGGTAAATTATTGAAAATATTTGGTTTATTGGGTGTTAAATGTTTGCTCCATCTCCAATTTTTGTCAATCTGATTATAATTATATGAAACACCTTCTTTTGCACCAGTATAAGTGACAGTGCTAGTAATTTTATCATTAGGAGCTATTAGAGATACACTTTCATCACCATTATTTAGTGCAAATTTGAAATCACTTCTGTAAATTGTAAAATAGGAATTTGCTTTGATAAATAAATTTGTATTAAAAGTGTATTCACCAGTTTTGCTAGCATCTTTGATTGTCCAATATTTCAAATCAACATCAAAATTATTTGGGTTATAAACTTCTACAAATTCATCAGTATTTTCATAACCAATAGGATTTGGTAGAACCTCACTCAATAGTAATTGAGGGTAAACTTTAGTTTTTGGGTTTTCATTATTCTTTTTGCCAGGAGAACTTTCAGCAAAATACCAGCTTTTTGCACGATTGAGTGATAGTCCTCGTTTTGTGTCAGTATAAAATACGCTAGAAATAGTTTTATTATTTGGTGCAATGAGAGATACAGTCTCACCACCAGAATTATTAAGCGCAAACTTAAAATCTTCTTTATAAATCACCAAAAAACTTTTAGGTTGCACAACCTGTTGTTTGAAAGTAAATTTGCCAGTTTTACTAGCATCTTTTAATATCCAATTTTTGAGCGGTACAATTTCATTAGTAGGATTATAAAGTTCTATAAATTCATCTTCGCCACTTTTGGGATTTGGTAAGAGTTCATTGATATAAATTTGAGGGTATTTTTTTGTTAATGGGTTTGGTAAGTTTTGCTCACTTGGAGTAGGATTTTCCTCATACCAATTATTTTTATCATAATTCCATGATCGTCCACTTGTAGAAGTTTTATAAGAATATTCAAAGAATGTATTACCGGTAGTATCAATTAAAATTATTTTTTCATTTGAATTATTAAGTGCGAATTTAAAATCAGTTTTATTATAAAGTGTTAGAAAATCTTTTGGAGCAATATCAAAATTTTCAAGAGAAAAACAATTATTATTTTTTTGCTCTATGAATTTTTCATAAGCAGATTTGTCGCACAATAATAAATTATCCAGTTCAATATCATCATCACCATCATTAAATAACTCTACAAATTCATTGCCACTATCCTTGCCGTCAGGATTAGCAAGAATTTCATTTATGCGTAAATTGTTTATATTTTGGAAATTGTTAGTTAAAAATTCTTTTGCGTCTGTAGCGACAGGTCTTGTGCCTGTCATATGAGCATCACCATCTTTTGTAGTGACAGGTTTGAAACCTGTCACTACAGGATCAATAGCATCTTTTGATTTTACATTGTCATTTGTGATAACAAAATTTTGTTCTATCACAGATTTTTGCTCAATATTATCATCTTTTGATTTTGTATCATCTGTAGTGACAGGTCTTGTGCCTGTCATTGGTGTGTTATCATCATTTTCATTAACGTTATCATCTATATCTGTAGTGACATAATAGTGTTCTGTCACAGGCTTTGAATCAATTTTTTTGTCATCATCTTGCACATTATCAGATTTCACATCTGTTACGGTATCATCACTTTTTGTAACAGCAGGATCAAAATTTGTTACTACATCGTCTGTTTTTTTAATATTGTTATCCTCTTTGAAATTTTTCTCAATTTCTACATCACTTGACTTATCATTTTGTTCAGTTATATTTTCTTGGGTATCTTTAAAGGTACTGTTGGATTCAGTAGAGCTATCTGATATTTGTTTATCAAGTCCAAAAGTATTCTGAGAAAACAAAACACAAAAACAAATAAATAAAATAAAAATCTTTTTCATATTTAAAGAGAAAATAACAACAAATAAAGTAAAAGAAATTTTATATTTTGATTTTTATTTAAGGGTTAAGCTAAATGTAGTGTATGGACATGTTCGTGCAACAGCATTAATCATACAATCTTCTACAAACAAGGATAACAAACCAAATAACTAAATGTCAAATAAAAGAGTTTATTTTGTATGGCTTTTTTTTGAATAATACATTAAGTCACTTTTAACTTTATAGGGGTTTCCAACAGAGCGAAATTTAAAATGAGATTGTTCAGCTGCAGTTTGTACTGTTATGTCACCATAGTTTAATATTGTAGGAAAGAAACCGTGTATATCAGTAGATATATCTTGAATGTGACGAAATTTTAACTCGCTAACTTGTCTAGAAAAAAGACCCTTTTGCTCGACATTTACTATTCGTTCCGTTGTAATAATCCAAATGTCTAAATAATAGTCAAACCAAATAGCAAAACCAAAAATCCAGATAAATATAAGAAAAAAGGTTTGCATAAAATAAAAAATAATTTCTCCGCCAGTGGAAGTAAAATTTTCAAATATAAGAGGTTGCATTATAAAGCTAATTAGCATAATACCCAGTAATGCCATAAGTGGTATAAACTGAATGAACATATTAAACCAATGCCTATGAATAATAAATACAATCTTTTCGTTAGGGTGTTGTGAAGAGAAATAAAAATCGAGTGGTTTCATAATATTTAATAGTAAAAATTAACGTTATTGAATATATCAGAAAAAGGTATATTCACAAAAAGTGAAATATTTATGATCACAAGTATAGTTGTGGTTATTATGAATATTATTATGAGAGGTTTAGTAAATTTAGGATTAATGGAATATTTTTGCAAGCGAGTAACAATAAAAAAACTTGTTAAAGTTACAAATATAATAAATAAAATATAAATAAGTATAAATAAGATTGTCATAATAAGTACATTATTTTTTAAATAATTGTTTATAATAGTTTGTTACAACACGACCTCTGGGGGAGCGCGATAAAAATCCTTGTTGCATAAGATATGGTTCATATACATCTTCAATCGTTTGTATTTCTTCAGAAAGAGCATTTGCAATGGTGGAAACTCCTACGGGTCCACCATCGAATTTGTCAATTATTAAATTTAGAAATTCACGGTCAGTTGGCTCGAGACCGTATTCGTCAATATCTAACATTTTAAGTGTATTATCAGCAACTTCTT
This sequence comes from uncultured Micavibrio sp., assembly GCA_964534895.1. Lineage (GTDB taxonomy): Bacteria > Patescibacteriota > Minisyncoccia > Moranbacterales. The sequence continues at coordinate 8,185 of CAZHQB010000030.1, read as the reverse complement.
TTGTGATTATATTTTGCTCATGTACATCCGCCCAATCTCGTGCTCGTTTAAGTAGTCTATTTGCAATACGAGGTGTTTGACGAGCTGATCGAGCCAATCTAGATGCACCAATGATGTCAATATCGCATTTTAGAATTGTTGCACTACGTTTAATGATATTTTCTATATCTGCTTGATTATAAAATTCTAGTTTATGAGTTACTCCAAATCTATCACGAAGCGGTCCTGTTAATGTGCCCATTCTAGTAGTTGCTCCAATGAGTGTAAATTTGGGCAAATCAATTTGAAGTGCTTGAGCACTTGGTCCTTTACCCACAACAAGATCTAATTTATGATCTTCCATTGCAGGATAGAGAACCTCCTCCACAGATTTATTTAGTCGATGAATTTCATCAATAAATAAAACATCGCCATCTTGCATATTTGTGAGTATTGAGCCTAAATCCCCAACACGTTCAATTGCTGGTCCAGAAGTTGTTTTTATGTTTACATTCATTTCGCGAGCTATAATATTAGCTAGTGTTGTTTTTCCTAGTCCTGGTGGTCCATAAAGCAAAATATGTTCTAGAGGCTCTTTGCGTTTTTTTGCAGCCTGTAAAAAAATGTTAAGTTGTTTTTTAATTTTTTCTTGTCCAACATAATCTTCTAATTTTTGAGGACGTAATGTATAATCGATTGTAAATTCACTGGAATTTTCTGTGTCAGAAGTTTCTTGTTCAATGGATTTGTCTAGATTTTCTTCATTTGTTATTAATGTCATATTAGCAATGTCTATAAAGTTGAAAAATTAATTTTGCAATAATTGATATTTTTTCTTCAAATATGTTCCCTTAATAGTTTAGCAGTCTAATTTGGACTTGACAAGATTTTAAAGGTGTGCTATAGTTATAAGTCGAATAAGAAAAACTTTTAAAAATAACAAATTCGACAAAATCTTTCAAAATTTGATATTTTTATGTCTGTAGGCATATTATGGGCTTTCCTATCTTTTAAGCTCATACGGAAGTTATAATCCAGATCGGGTTCTTGTGGTTTCGGCTGCGGTTCTCCTCGATTTTTCTTCTCCCCGCATGAGTCATTGACCATGCGGGTATGCTGCCTACGGTATTTATACCATAAGGAGGCGGTAGGTGTCTACAGACATAAAAATAACAAAAATAACAAAACACTAGTTAATCTAGTGTTTTGTTATTTTAGATATCTTAAAGCGTCGTAACTCGTTTTGCTTCTTCTAATGTTGTTATTCCTTCTAGAACTTTTAAAATAGAATCTTGTTCCATTGTTAACATGCCATTTTCTATAGCTTTACGTTTGATGTCTGGTGCTAGTGCACCGTGAGCTATTAGTTCTCGGAGGTCGTCGTCCATGACGAACACTTCGGATACTACAGTACGACCTTTGTAACCGATGCCATTACATTTTTCACAGCCATTTGGAGTGTATATTTTTTCTGTTTGTGGTTTTTGTATGGATACTTTTTGAGAGATGCTATTCAATATTTTTGTAATAAGTTCTTTGTCTTTTGGTAAGATATTTTGTTCCGTCTTGCAATCACATAGTGTACGAACTAATCGTTGAGCAATAAATGCATTTGCGGCCGTAGTTAGATCATCAGTGCTTACACCTAGATTTATGAGACGCTGTATTGCCCCAACTGCATCATTTGTGTGAAGTGAAGATATGAGGAGGTGTCCTGTTAGTGCAGCATTTACTGCAGTTTTAGCTGTTTCCTCATCACGGATTTCACCAACCAAAAGTATATCAGGATCTTGACGTAATAGAGCTCGTAATGCAGTATCAAAAGTATAACCAGCTTTTTTATCAATCTGTGTTTGTAATATTCCGTCTAGTTGATATTCAATAGGGTTTTCAATGGTAATAATTTTCACATCAGGACTACTGATTTCATTCAACACGCTGTAGAGAGTTGTTGTTTTACCAGAACCAGTAGGACCTGTATTTAATACTATCCCGTATGGTTTTGTAACCTGTGTCATAATCCTATCTAGATTATAATCACGGATACCTATTGAATGTACATCTAAGTTTACATTTTCACGAGATAAAAGTCTAAGTACAATTGTCTCACCATAACCACCTACAATAATAGATACACGCACATCGACTTTGTTTTCTGTTTCATCTTCTTTTTCATACATGATACGGAATCGACTATCGGATACTCCTTGTCGAATAGTTGTTGGAATATTACTCACTATTTTTATTTTACTCAAAAGTAATGGGTAGCTAATAATGGGCAGTTTAACAATTGATTGCAATACACCATCAACTCGCATACGTACGTCGACATAGTCTTCTTGTGGTTCTATATGAATATCACTAGACTTAAGAAGTGCTCCATAAGAAAGTAATGCTGGTAATACATCCTTATCTTCCACACCATTGATGAATTTATTTATAGATTCAAAATTTCCTGCATTATCAGCAGCTTTTTTTTGTATAGAATAATCAACAAAAATACCACGAGCAAGAGATTGTGTCATCAAGTCATCATAAAGTGCTTCTATGAGTTCACCTTCTGTGGTGACTCGCATAACCTCCTCGAATGTTGTTACGCCGTTAATCGCTTTGAGTACCCCATCTTGTGTCATAGTGACAAAACCTTCTTCTAAGGCCTCTTTGATGATATCTGTTTCACTTGCCATATCTAGGATTAATTGTTCAATTTTATTAGACATTGTCAAAATTTCAAAAATACCAATACGTCCTTTATATCCGGTGTTGTGGCATTTTTCACATCCAACAGCCTTATAAATTTTTGTAATTTTTTTAGGAACATCTAATTTAGCTTTTGGTGAAATTAGAGCAATCATCCTCATAAACATATCAATTGTTTCTTGTGCTGGTGTATATTGCTCTTTACAATGTTTGCATAGAGTACGTACAAGTCGTTGTGCCATAAAAAGATTTGTTGCAGATGGTATGAGCGTTGGTTTAATACCGAGTTCCATTAGGCGGGGAATTGTTGCAATAGCGTTATTTGTATGAAGAGTTGATAAAACGAGATGACCAGTAAGTGCAGCATTAACTGCTACATCTGCTGTTTCATCATCACGAATTTCACCTACCAATACTACATCAGGATCTTGACGTACTACAGCACGAAGTCCTTTTGAAAATGTATATCCACGATCTTTAGAGACTTGTGTTTGTGAGATACCATCAATTTGGTACTCGATAGGATCTTCAATTGTAATAATTTTTGTTTCAGGTGTTTTTATGTGATTAATAAGAGTGTAAAGTGTTGTAGTTTTACCAGAACCGGTTGGTCCAGTTGTAAGAATCATCCCAGCATTTTTGACAATATTTTTTTGAACGTCTTCAAAAGCTTTGCCAGCAAGTCCCAGACTATTTATGTCTACTGTGACACTGTCACTACGAAGCAAACGCATTACAAGTCCTTCAAATTTTTTGCCAGGTATTGTAGATACACGAACATCAATTCTAGTTTTATCAGCTTCAAAAGTGAAATGACCATCTTGAGCTTGATCCTTGATATTTATTTTCATTTTGCTCATGAGTTTGATACGGTTCACAATTAATTTATAAGTGTGTTCTGGAAAATCAACAATTGTTTGTAATACTCCATCGATACGATAACGTACTCGCACAGTTTTTCGTTGAGGTTCAATATGAATATCACTTGCGCCAAGAGAAATTGCACCAGAAAATAGAATATTAAGCACCTCTGTTGTTGGTAGTGCATCAAGATTATCTTTTAACTTTAGGAGTTTGCCTATTCCATCTTCAAATTTTTTTAGATCATCACCGGTAAGTGTTAGTCTCATCATGTCAATTGCATCAATAAAATATGCATTTTTATATTGACGTAATAATTTATCAAGAGATTGTTCTGAAATGACAAATAATTCTATCACCCAACCTTTTTTATTCTTTAATTCAGAAATAAAAGAATGTAGTTCAGGATTTTCTGGATATGGTGTTCCTAGTTTTACAGACTTACCTGCACTATGAAATACCGCAGCGTTGTATTTTTTGGCAGTTTCTTCTGAAAGCATTGCTATTGCATCACTAGAAATTGGCGTAATATTTAAATCTATGTATGGAAGTCCAAGTTTTTTTGCTGTATGAGAAGCAAACTCTTCTTGACTTTTGGTGCGCATTTGTTTTAATGCACGTTGAGTTTCTCTATCATGACGTTTTTCGGTAGTATTTTTTTGATGCTTTATTTTTACAACCATAGTATTTTTTTATTTTGTTTTAAGATATATAAGAATAGATTAATTTCTTTTAGTATACCATTTTATGTGTTGAGATGAAAGAAAATAACAAATAATTTCAAAAAATTATTAAAAATATGAATGACTAAATTGTTAAATCATGCTAGATTTGTATTGGATGGTCAAATTATAATTATTAACATAAAGAAAAGGAGTCTATCATGGAACATCCATTGGCATATAGTTATGATAAATGGATAAAAGAAACAGCAGGAAAAATTATTGCACAATATATTATTTTTGGAGAAAAAAAATATACATTTCCAACAATGAAGGAAATGTATGCAAAAGCAGATGAGCTTTTTATTTCATCCAGGCAGGTTCCAAAAAAGATTATTGTACAAGATTGGTGTATTTTATTTGCATTTCCGTCACAATCTTTTCTAAGGAAAAAAGATTGTGAAGCAAGAAATAAATTTTTTCAGTGGGTAATTGATAATTCAAAAGAAATAATCTAGCACACATCAAAAAACGAGATTGGTATAATACCATTTCGTTTTCTATTTTTTTGTAGAGTTTGAATATGGAGCTAGTAGCGCACATATTTCATCAATAGTATCTTCAATTGTTTTTTTAGAAAGGTTAAATTTGTAAGTATCGTTTGGTAATTTAGAAAACTCTTTAATATTGTTATCAATTTTCATATTAGAACGTTCTGTATTAACAAGTGCTATGAAATCATTTTTTGCGTTTTCGTAGAGTAATATAAATATACGACCAGAAGGATAATTTTCTTTCATTTTGTCTAAAATATCATAAATATGATATTTTTTTGCGCCAGTTTGTACTATATCGTTATAGGTGAGAAATGATATGACAGTTTTTTCATTATACTTTGATGTTGTAAAATTTTTCATTGCACGACCCCATAACTTTAAAAGGGAAAAAGGAAGGCTCCTATAAAGGTTTCGAATTATAAATTGTTGGTCAGCACCGTTTTTTATGAGATCACTAGCGAGAGTCATTGCTTTTGGTGTTGTTTTTTGATTTTGAAAGCTGTTTGTTTCACTGACTATGCCAGCTAATAAACAATTTGCAGGAGTTTGGGTTATTTTTGTATTATTTAATTTATTGAAGACGTCACTGACTATTTCTGAGGTAGAAGATGCCATGGGATTTATAATATTAACTTGTCCAAATTGTTCATTGGAACTTTTATTATCAATATTTATAATAGGAAGTTCATAGAATATATCTGGTATTTCGTTATAGAGTTTACCCATGGATTCCTTATCTGGTGCGCCAATTGTAATGATGATGTCATAAGGAAATTTACCCGGCAGAAATGAAAAATCACGGGAATCTATCATTCCACGTTCTGGTGTTACATAAATATTAAATTCCTCTTCAGTTTGTTGAGTTTTTATATCAAGAATCTTGTTGTATTTCGTTTTAAAAGAAATAATTAAATCTCTAGAGCCAGCTATAGAATGAGTAATTTCTGTGGTATTGGGTTTTGGTAAAAATTCGAATAAAGAAATATGTTCATAGGGGTCATTGAAAGCAATAGTTGTTTTAATACTTTTTAAATCACAAAAATGTGCAATTGCGACTGCACTACAAAAATAATCTCCTTGTGGATTTTCTGGAAGCAATATTAAAATATGTTTACTATCGTTTACGAATTTCTCAAATTGCTCAATTTCAGATTTTGGCATATGCGAGTTTTTTTTATTTACTATTGATAGTGTACAATAGCAATACATTGAAATATTGTCAAACATAAATTTCCTCAGCTCAACAATTAAATGCAATACTCTTATAAATCCGTGCGGGATTGAGATTATGCTTCAAGTTTGTAATGTTTGCCAATTATGCAGGAGCGAGGTTGTACCTCGGTCCGTAAGGTTTATTATATTTGTCACATTTTTTTAAACATGTGAAATTGCTTATAAACTGGTTGCTGTAATAATTTTTAAGTATCACAATTAATTATTGAGCTTAGTTAATAAATATTTGATAAAAGGTCAGATGTATGTTATATTGTCATACTGTAGTTATTTAACAACATGTACATACACAGGAGGAAAAGATAGTGGAAATTGAATTCAAACAAATATGTAGGGCGTGTGCTTATTGGGGTTTATATGCCGAATGGTATTTTGTTGTTTGGTTGTTGAATTTTGTCGGCGTAGCAATTCTAAATGGAATTATTTGTTTTTTTATTTTTCAACTAGTGGCAACTGGATTTGTTATTTTTGTAATAGAAATAAACGAATTGTTAACAAATGTAACAGAGAATATGTATGATGATTATGACAAAGAATGTATATTTAATTTCTTTTTGGGCCAAGAAGTTATAACAGGAATTTATTATGCAATATTTTGTACAGTTGCATTAGTTACAGTTACGGTTGTGTTTCCGGTTTTAATTTTGTTAGTAAAAGATGAGTAAAGGTTCTAGGGAAAGTAGCATTTATAATTGATAGGTGCTGCTTTTAAAATTGCATTAATAGAGAAGATGTTTTATTGTAATTATATGGAAAATACAATAACAAATACAATTGAAGAAACTTATAGACTTGCTAGTGATTTTGTTCAAAAAAATGTTAATGGTAGTATGGTGTTGTGTTTAAAAGGTGATTTAGGTGCTGGTAAGACTACATTTACACAAGGAATATTAAAAGAATTTAACGCAAATGGTCCATATATTTCCCCCACGTTTAGTTTAGTTAAAGAATATGAAGTAGATAAATATGGAATTAAAATAATTTATCATATAGATGCATATAGAATTAGTAATGACGATGTGGAATCAATAGGATGGAATGATATTATAAATAATAAAAAGGCATTAATTATAATAGAATGGCCAGAAAATATAAAAAAAGTCTTGCCACAAGATGTATACGTGATATTATGTAAGATGATAGATGAAAATAAAAGACAATATATTTTTAATAATTAATTTTATAATGATTATGAAAAAGCAAATAGGAATTTTTGTATTTATTGGAATCGTTGTGTTTCTAACAGGTTGTGAACAAGCAGAAGAGACAGCAAATATAGCAACAAAAAAAAGTGAGGAGGCAAAAGGCTATGTTGAAACTCTTGCAAAAGTGAATAAAGAAGCAAAAAATAATATAGATAATGCAGTAAAAAAAGAAAATAAAAAAATAGATAAGGCAATGTCTAGTTTAGAAGATAAAGAAAAATTAACTACAGAAAGAGATACAACAGAAGAAAAAAATAATAATTTACAAAATAATACAACTATGGATGGTATACCAAGTCAAATTAATATGGATTTTGCAAAAACATGCAAAAAAGCAACAATCAAAACAAATAAGGGAGATATAACCATAGCGTTTTATAATGCGCAGGCGCCAGTAACAGTTGCAAATTTTTGTACTCTTGCAGATAAAGGATTTTATGATGGTTTAATATTTCATCGTGTAATTAAAGATTTTATGATTCAAGGCGGTGATCCAACAGGAACTGGAACAGGAGGACCTGGATATAAATTTAAAGATGAATTACCAAAAGCAGGTGAATATAAATTAGGTTCAATAGCAATGGCGAATTCAGGACCAAATACAAATGGAAGTCAATTTTTCATAGTAACAGGTAATGCTGGTACAAGTCTACCACCACTCTACAGCCTTTTTGGTGAGGTTGTATCTGGTATAGACACAGCAACAAAAATTCAAGAAGTAGAAACAGGCGCAAATGATAGGCCAGTAGATGAAGTAAAAATTGAAAGTGTAGAATTAGAAACAGAATAATATTTCAATTAAATTAAAAACAAAAAGTAATCCAAAGTTACATTGGATTACTTTTTATTTTATATTTTTACATTGTGGTGACATGTTTCAAACTTGTCAGTACTTTTTACAAAATAGTGACCAGGTCGCTATTTTTTGCATAGATGTGTTACAATTGCAGCAATTAGGGTTACCTTTAGGGTTTAGGTCAAATGTGAT
>CAZHQB010000029.1:0-12334 GCA_964534895.1 uncultured Micavibrio sp. | reverse complement strand
TTAGCAGATTTTCAAAAATATGCTGAGGAAATGGAAATTGAAAGAGGGTTTACTAAGGAAACTATTTTGGAAAAGTGTTTGCTTTTTGGGGAGGAGGTTGGTGAATTATTTAAAGCTGTGCGTAAAAACAATACTAATATTAAATTTGATCATAAAAATTCTTCCGTGGATAGTATAAAAAATGAAATGGCAGATATAATGATGTATTTGTTAGTGATAGCAAATAAGTTGGATATAGACCTAGAAGATGCTTTCAGAAAAAAGGAGGAAATTAACAAAAAACGAAAGTGGAATTAATTTGTTATAAAATTATACGTTAAGTAAATGAGTGGCTACAAAATTTCATAATAATTTGTCATCCCTTTGGGAGATAGATAGATTTGTACCAGATTTGTAATTTTGTAGTGGCTAACTCTTTATTTAATCTTTAAAGAGAGATATAATAATATTAAGGAGTTTTTAAATGTGTTAGAAATAAAAAATGTCAATAAAAGAAATATTACAAGAAAATAAAAATAATTTTGCTAGGGTAATAGATTTAGATTATCATTCTTTGCCGTATAGCGTATTTGATTTAACAGATAAAAATCAAGATTTGCAAAAAGTTGACTTGAGTGATGTTGAGGATTTTCATAAATATCTAAAAGATGTTATGAAAAGAGATAAGAGTTTTTTTGGTATTGGTAGATATAATGAGAATAGAACTATTTATAATCACAGTGACTTATTTGATGGCGAGGAAGAAGCCAGAACGCTTCATTTAGGCATTGATTTGTGGGTAGATAAAAGTGGTGTGAATGTTTTTGCTCCATTAGGGGGTATGGTTCATAGCTTTAATAACAACGAGGGTGTTGGCGATTATGGACCCACTATCATATTAGAGCATAGTATTAAGGGTGAGATATTTTATACCTTATTTGGTCACTTAGATATTAGCTCATTGTTAAATATGCAAGAAGGGCAACAAGTAAAAAAAGGAGAAAAAATTGGTAGCATAGGATGTTACCCAGAAAATGGTAATTGGCCTCCACATCTTCATTTTGAAATTATTTTAGATATGCAAGATAAGAAAGGTGATTTCCCTGGGGTAGCTAAAGTTTCCGAAAGGGAGTATTGGTTAAAAATTTGTCCAGATCCTAATTTGATTTTGAATATTGAAGGATTAAATAATTAATTGTGGTGAAGTTAGTAAGACAGTAGGTCTATATATTATGACAAAAGTTAGTTATAGAGATATTAATGGTAAAAATGGAAGGGTTGATGCGGATAAATTATTTTTTCGTCCGTCTGTTTATGGTGTTCTAATCGAAGAGGATAAAATATTATTAGTACCTCAGTGGGATGGGTATGACTTTCCTGGCGGTGGAATGGAGGTAGGAGAGACAATTGAAGAGGCATTACAGAGAGAATTTTGGGAGGAAACAGGATTGAGAGTTAAAATCGGAGAAATTATTACTTGTGAATCAAACTTTTTTAAACTGCCTTATGGTGAGGGTAAAAAACAGTATTGTAATTCAATTACAATGTATTATGTTTGTAAAAGAATTGGTGGAGAATTGTCAACGGATAATTTTGATAAGCTCGAAAAGGAATACGCTAAAATGGCAGAGTGGATCGACTTAAATGATGTTGATACATTAAAATTTTATACTTCCGTGGATAATTTGGAGGTGATCAAAAAAGGAAAAGTGATAAGTAGAAATTAATAAATTTAGACAGCCAATCAATAATTAATTGTAACACTTGAAATTAATGCAACAACGGGTTTGTAACCAATTTCACATGTTTAAAAAATGTATTAAATATATGGACCGAGATACAACTTCGTTTCTGCACGAGTGGAAAACCTGTCAAAATTATGATAATATGATATTATTAAATGTAAATAATAAGTAGATGAAAGAAAACTAATAATATGGCAAATATAAGTTCAATAGATGCACAGGAATTTAAACAAAAATTAGATAGTGGAGAATATAGTTTAATTGATATTCGTACAGAAATGGAATATAAACAAGGACGAATTGCAGATTGTCCGAACATAGATATTTATAGTCAAGATTTTGAGAATAAAATAAAAGAATTAGATAAAAATAAAAAATATCTTATCTATTGTTTTAGTGGTAGTAGAACAAAAGCGGCACTTAGTTTAATGCAAAGTTTAGGTTTTGAGGAAGTTTATGATCTTAGTGGCGGAATTCAAGTTTGGGGTATGCATGGTTTCGATTTAATTTCTTAAGAAGTCAATATTGTGAATTTTACGAAACATGAAAAAATTATAATAATAGTAAATATTATAGGAGCATTGTTTTTTACAATGCTTTTTATTATTAGAAGTAATTACGAATTTATTATCTATATTTTTGTTTTAGGTGCTATCATGTCACTTATTATAGGCACACACAAAATATTTAAATATTCTGTTGGTGTTTTGTGGGCACTTACTATTTGGTCTTTTGCACATTTAGTTGGAGGTGGATTAGAATATGCTCCCGGTGAAGTTTTTTATAAACTCATGATATTACCAATTATTGGTGAGCCATATAGCATACTTAAGTATGATCAAATTGTGCATTTTTATGGTTTTTGGGTAAGTGGAATTGTCATGTATTATATTCTCAAGCCTTCACTTGTTGGAGCAATTGTAAATAAAAGATCTGTTATTTTTGTTATTGTAATGGCTAGTTTAGGTCTTGGGGCAGTAAATGAAATTGTAGAGTTTGGTGCTACTGTAGCTGTGCCAGATACAAATGTAGGTGGTTATGTAAATACAGCACTTGATTTGGTTTCTGATTTATTAGGTGCTTTAGGTGCTGGAATTTATTTGCGATATAAATATTTTAAAAACAATTAATTTGTAATACAAAAATATGGTAGATAAAATCGTGGAATTATTACAAGATCTTAAAAATGATGTTGGAGGACTTCGAAAGGAAGTACATTATTTATCTGATAAGATTGATAATTTGTCTCAAAAATCAAATATTAATGAGGATATTGTACAAGATGTGCAAGATGAAGTTAGTCAAAATGTAAATTATGGTAGGCAATTATCGCAATCAGAACAAGAGTATTTAAAGAGATTAAATAATCAAGTTACTGCAACTGATAAAGTTATAGAGTTGAATGCACAGGGTGAATTACCTGAAGATGCTTTTGTTGAAGATATTCCAGTAGCTCCAATGCCATCAGATATAAATATTGATGAAGCTCAAGATGTTCAACAAGTACAAGTTTATGAAAAGAATGTTGTTGAAAAATTTTTTATATGGTTAGCTAAGGATTGGCCTATGAAGGTCGGTGGATTTTTTGTTATTTCTGCCATTGGATGGTTTGTGACTTATGCTGCTTCTGTGGGCTGGTTGTCTGAAGTAGCTAGAGTTGTGTTGGGTTATATTGCGGCAATCAGTGCTATTGTTTTTGGTGCTACAAGAGTTGATAAGGAAAGGACACAAGGAAATTTGTTTCTCATAATAGGGATTGCTGCGATGCTTATCTCAGCGCTTGCTGGAATATATTATGATATAGTCGTGCATGTTGTTGGAATGTTTGTAATGCTTGTTTCTGTCGGTTTTGTGACATTAGTCTCTTTAAAACAGAAAAGCGCAACGCTTACTTCCTCAATGATATTCTTTGGAGCTATAATACCATTGTTTTTTGTAACGGGCGTTAATTTCAATACAGTTTTTATATATTTATTTATCTTAACTCTTGGGACTTTGTGGGTTGTGACATTTACCTCTTGGAGAGGGTTAACAACTATGATGTTAGTTATTGTTGGATTTTATTCGATTGCGTATATTGCTGATTTTACGCATATTGAAAGTATGTATAATATTATTTTGTCATTTGTGTTTGCAGGAGTGTTTTATGTGGCTAATGTTTCATCAATTATTAAGTCGAAAAAAACGAGTAGTTTTGATATTGTTACTGCACTTGGCATAGGCACACTTATGCTTATTTGGATTTTGTCTTTTGCAGGTGCAGAGATTGAAGTATTTCTTTTGCTTATAGCTGTTTTATTTTTTGCATTGGCTTCATATATAATTTTTACCAAAACTGGGCGAAAGGCTCCAACAGTAATTTATGGTGGGGTTACAGCTACACTTTTTGCGGTGGCTACTGCATTACAATTTGATGGAACAATTTTAACTACGGCATATTTAGTGGAGGCGAGTGCTGTTACTATCATTACATTATATTTTGCACGCGCATCTGTTAATTCAATGATGCGTGTAGTGCTTACTTTAATATGCACATTGCCGGTATTTATGTCAATTGGGGCAGTTGTTGAAATATTTGATTACTTAGATTATTCAAATGGTGGAGATATATTAAATTATATGCCAGAATTGTTTACAGTTTTTATGGCAAGTATCACAATGTTTACGGTTGCTATAACAATACTTAGAGTTACGAATATGGAAGATATTGAAAATATGACGTTTTTTCGTATTTTTGTGTATGCTGGTGGAATATTTGGATTATTACTTATTTGGTTTATGACGCATTTATTTATGGGTAATGGGGATATCGCGACATTTACTGCTTTGGTGGTATATACAATTATAGGTGTTGCTTTTTATATAATGGGAGTAAAAGATGGATATAAACCATACAGAATTGTAGGGGGTTTATTATTTGGAATAGTTGTGCTTAGAGTTTTGTTTGTAGAATTTTGGGATATGGATATTGTTATGCGTTTTGTTACGTCGTTTGTGTTGGGGGCCTTATTAATTTCAACAGCATTTATTAAAAAAAATAAACATTAAAAATATGAAAAAAATTGTAATATTAACAGCTTTTGTGTTATTAGTTTTACCTGGATTCATATTTGCAAAAGTGGAATCTGAAAAAAAGATAACTTTAGAACAAAAAGGAGAATTTAAATCTATTGCAACAGTAGAGCAAAATGATTTTGCTGTACCAAAAATGATTGATGTGCCACTGGCATTTGATGATGACAGCGTCGATTCTGTAATTGTTACCGATTCTACTGGAGTTATAGTTCCTTCTATTATCATAAATAAATCTAAAAAATCTAGAATAAATTTCACAGCTGCTGATTCGAAGGGTAATAAGGATGCAAATAATATGGTGGATGGAAAAATCAATACTTTTACAGAAATGCCTTTTGTAGAAGGTAGTAAAAAATATGAAATTACAAGTACTGATGTTACTACAACTGATAAGGTTAATGGTGGAACTGAAATGAGGTACTCAAAAGAGCATTATGAAGGTAATAAAGAATTAGAAGCTGGTAATAGACAGAATAAAGTTGTAATTGACATAAAATCGGATAGATTGTTCAAATCTGATTCCGTGAGTTTTTTCTTTGATAAGAATATTGAGAAACCTACAAGAATTAGAGTTACGTCTGTACAAGAAGATGGTACAGAGAAAATACTTTTGCCAGAGAGTTTTTTTAGTAATAATACTATTAATTTTCCAGAAGCAAATGTTAAACATTATCGAATTACTTTTTATTATATTAAACCACTACGTATTAATGAAATTGTATTTCATGAAAAAGGTGTGCCCATAACTACGAAAAAGTTTGTTAGATTCATAGCACAGCCACAAATGGTATATAATATTTATCATAATGCTGATAATTTTGTAAAAACTAAACTAACGGAGTTACCAAATTTTGATATTGGTAAGGTAAAAACAATAGTAAAACCAAAATTAGTAAAAGATAATCCATTATATAAAAAAGCAGATGCAGATAAGGATGGTATCTTAGATAGTGTGGACAATTGTATAAATATTGCAAATATAGATCAAATAGATAAGGATAAAAATGGTAAAGGAGATGCCTGTGAGGATTTTGATCACGATGGAATAGTTAATGCTAAAGATAATTGTCCAATGAAAGTAAATCATGCTCAAACTGATTCTGATTTTGATGGAATTGGTGATGCATGTGATGGTGAAGAAAGTCGTTTTATGGAAAAGTATCCGTGGATTCCATATGTTGTATTGGTGGTGGTTTTTGGGATTGTTTCTGGACTTATTATAAAAACATTACGAATAACAAAATAAATATATGAAAAAAATAATTATAAGTGTGGCAGTATTAAGTCAGATTATGTTATGGGGTTGTGGTAACAATACTATTGAATCTATGTTTACATTGGACAAATTGAAGGAAAAGCAAATAATTAAAACTCCAATAGATAGTCCACGAATGGCTGTAGAAGTTTTAAAACAAAATGATAAGATTGATATTGTAAAATTAGAAGATATAGAAGGAGAGGCTAATAGTAATATACTTGTAACAGTTATGCAAAAAGATAAGTCATGGGATATAAAGGTTAAAACGCGTACGGCTATACCTTCATATTCTTGTGAATATGCAATGGATGAGTATGGTAAGCCAACTCAAGGAAATGATTATATAATTAAGAAATGTGGTTGGGATAAATAATATATATAGTTTAAAATCATATGCAAAAAATAGTTGTAATCATAGCAATCACTACTATTCCTATTATAACAATAATTGGAATATTATATTTCGTTAATAACAATATAATAAATAAACCAGATGTTGTTACTGAAATAAAAAGAGAAATAGATAATATAAAAGTTTGTGAGGTTGACAGTGATTGTGTGCCAGCAACTTGTTGTCATGCGACTGATGTTATAAATAGAAAATTTATGCCAAATTGTAGTGGCATTAAGTGCACAATGTCATGTGATACAATATTAGATTGTAAGCGGGGCAAACCAGTTTGTGATAATGGAAAATGTGTAATTAAAGAAAATATAAATAATTCTAAGGATTTTGTTTCAAGAAAAACTTTGCCACCGTTTGAAAAATGAATTATAAGATTTTTTTAAATATTTTATAAATAGTTAAATTGGTTCTATGCAAAAAGTAGTAATAATAGGTGCAAAAGGAATGCTGGGTCAGGAGTTAGTTCGAACGTTTGATAATGATATAAATTATGAAATGGTTGCTTGGGATAGAGAGGATGTTGATGTGAGAAATTTTGAAGAATTGTCACAAAAATTAATGAAAGAAATGCCAGATGTAATTTATAATGCTGTGGCTTATAATGCCGTAGATGCTTGTGAAGAAGATGATGAAGAATATCAAAAAGCGAAAATATTAAACGGAAAATTACCTGAGGTATTAGCTAAATTATCAAAAGATATAGGTGCGACATTAGTGCATTATTCAACAGATTATGTATTTGATGGTGAACGTCCAGTTTATAGAGGTGGCATCAAGAATCCAAATTGTTGTGGGCAGGGATGCGAAGATTGTATGTATATGGGACCAGAAGAAAAATTGCCGTTTTTTGCATATCATGAAAATGATGAGGCGCGTCCACTTTCTCGGTATGGACGTTCAAAATTGATGGGAGAAGAAAATGTAGAAAAGTATGCAAAGGATTATTATATTATTAGACTTTCTAAATTATTTGGTTTACCAGCTAGTAGTACAGCTGGTAAAAAAAGTTTTTTTGATATAATGCTTGAGTTAGGTAAAAAGAATGATAATGTAGAAGTAGTTAATGGTGAAACAAGTAAATTTACATATGCGCCAGATTTAGCTGATGAAAGTAAAAAAATATTTGAACAAAATTTGGATAGTGGAATATATCATATTGCAAATGATGGTGCAGTAACTTGGTATGATGGTGTAGTAGAATTATATAAAATTGTAGGATTAGATACAAAAATAAAGGCAGTATCTCCAGAGACGTTTCCGCGCCCAGCCAAGAGACCAAATTCGTCAGTGTTAAAAGTTACTAAAATCGCACCACTCAGGAATTATAAGGAGGCATTGAAAGAATATATAAATAGTAAGGCGTAGTTTAATAAAAATTGTTTATCATTACTTCGTTATTATTTTAATTTAAATGATAAATATAATTTAAAATTGAAGTAAAATATATTGTTAAGTTCAATAATTAATTACAACACTTGAAATTAATGCAGGAATTGGTTTGTAATCAGTTTTACATGTTTGAAAAAATGTGACGGATGTGGTAAACGTTAGGGATCGGGGCACGACCTCGCTCCTGTACGGATTTATAAGAATGTAGGATTTTTTTGTTTGACAATATAGTATTTTGTGTGTAGTATATAAGAACTATCAGTTGATAGTATTTTTTACTTATATTTGTAATGGGGTATGAGTAAAGGAGTTGCTTAAGTTCTTAAAATGTATGTAGTTTTGAGACAAATTAAACGAATTTTTAATTAAAAATTAACGGTTATTAATAATGCCTACAATTAATCAATTGAAACGTCGTGCTCGAAAGAGTAAGGTGAAAAAAAATAAATCACCAGCGATGACAACAGTGTTTAATACACTAAAAAATAAATCCATAAAATCGCAGGGTCCTTTTAAACGTGGGGTATGTTTGAAAGTATCAACAACAACACCAAAAAAACCTAATTCAGCACTTCGTAAGATTGCTCGTGTTAAACTTACAAATGGAATGGAAGTAACTGCTTACATTGGTGGCGAAGGACATAATTTGCAAGAACATTCAATCGTGATGATTCGTGGTGGTCGTGTGAAGGATCTTCCAGGTGTACGTTATCACGTTGTGCGTGGTGTACTCGATTGTGCTGGCGTAGAAGACCGCAAGCGAGGACGTTCTAAATATGGAGCAAAAAAACCTCAATAATGTAAAATAAATTTCTAATGTTTTAGAGTTTATTATATGAATTATTTATTATTTTAAATTTTTATTTTTATGCCAAGACGTAAACGAACTTTTAAAAAGTCCTGGCGACCTGATCCACAGTTTAATAATATGTTGGTAGGTCGTTTTATAGGACAGATTACATTAAATGGGAAGCGTTCAACCGCTGAACGTTTGATTTATGAATCTTTTGACATTATTCAAGATAGAACTAAAAAAGGAGGATTGAATGTTTTTGAACAAGCTATCAAAAACGTTTCACCACTCGTAGCTCTTAAATCTCGTAGGGTAGGAGGAGCTAATTATCAGGTACCAGTACCAGTTGTCGGTGAAAAACGTCAAACATTAGCCATGCGATGGATTCGTGAAGCTGCCCGTAAGGGGAAGGGAAAGAGTTTTGCTGATAAATTAGCAACAGAGTTAATAGCAGCAGCAGAGAAAGAAGGTTCAGCGATGAAAAAACGTGAAGAAACACACAGAATGGCAGAGGCAAATAAAGCATTTGCTCATTTTGCATAAGTAGATAGTTCTTAAAACTAAAATAAAAATATTGATATTATGAAAAAAATATTAAAGCAATTTGTTGATATTTGGAAACTTGATTTTTTAACCAAGTTTTTATCACAGGGCAAAAGTGATAATAAAACAACAATTTGGTTTTGGGTAATTTCAAGTTTTGTATTGACATTGCTATTGTTGATTTTGTTTACTTTTTTTGTTTTTGGTTCTCAGAGTAAAATCATTGATGCAACTGAAAAAAATGTACCTGATAATGCACATGTCACTATAACAGATGGACAATTAACTACGGAGAATATTGATGAGCCATTTTTTCGTGAGATTGATGTTAATAATGCAGGTGTAAATTATGGCAAAAGAGTTGCAATCATTATTAATACTTCTAAACAAGTATATGATATTACATCTCTAGACGATTATGAAGGTGGAATATTAGTGTTGAAAGATCGCATGTATGTAAAAAGTAATACTAGAATAAGTCAATTTATTTTTACAGATATTCCAAATATTTCTTTTTCAAAAAAAGATGTAATTGAGTTTGAGGATAAGTATTTCTTGTTTCCGTTTTCAGTAATAGCAGGTATTTTTATTGGGGTTGTTATGTTTTTCTATTTTGTTATATTACGATTGGTGAGTGCATTTTGGTGGGCTCTTATGTTATTTATTATTATGCGTATTTTTGATGTGAAGGAAGATTATGCAGTTGCTTATAAAGCAGTGTTAAATTTTTATTTTATTCCTAGTGTTGTTGTAATTATTTTGTGGATGACTGGATTTGTAATACCTCTTTTGACAACGATGATATTTTTAGCAGTATTTATTGCAAATCTAATATGGTATAGAAAGCAAAATAAAAAAGACTCTGTAGCGATTTCATCACTAGATAATATTGGACAAAAAGTTGAAAAAGAAGAAGAAACGCCAGTAATTACTGAAATAAAAAAGTAAATACTGACAAAAGTATAGATATGTGTTATATTTATACAATAGTTTTAAATAGTTAAATTAACTTATAACAAAGATATGGCAAGAAAAACCCCAATTGAAAAATTGCGCAATATTGGTATTATCGCACATATTGATGCAGGCAAGACTACCACAACAGAACGTGTACTTTATTATACAGGAATGTCGCACAAAATAGGTGAGGTACATGAAGGTGAGGCTACTATGGATTGGATGGAACAAGAACAAGAGCGTGGTATTACTATTACGTCAGCTGCTACAACTACATTTTGGAAAGATTATCAGATTAATATCATTGATACACCAGGACATGTTGATTTTACAGTTGAGGTAGAACGTTCCATGCGTGTACTTGATGGAGGTGTTGTGGTATTTGATGGTAAGGAAGGTGTGGAGCCACAATCAGAAACTGTATGGCGTCAAGCTGATAAATATAAAGTTCCTAGAATTTGTTTTATAAATAAGATTGATAAAGATGGTGCTAATTTTGAGAGGGCATTAGAATCAATTCATGCAAGACTTACACCTCATGCTGTAGCAGCTCAGTTGCCAATTGGTGAACGTGGTAATTTTGAAGGAATGATTGACCTTATTACAATGAAAAAACTTACCTTTGAGGGTAAAATGGGTGAAAAAGTAATAGAGAGTGAATGTCCAGAAGAATTAAGAAAACAAGCTGAAAGATGGCGTGAAAAATTAGTGGAAAAGGCAGCGGAACAAGATGATAATTTGATGGAAAAATATCTTGGTGGTGAAGATTTTACAGAAGTTGATATCAAAGTGGCTATCAGAAAAGGTGTTATTGCGAATACAATGATTCCAGTATTTGTTGGGACAGCACTTCAAAATAAAGGCGTGCAACCAGTATTGGATGCTGTTGTAGATTATTTACCAGCTCCAAACGAAATTCCACCTATAGTAGGAGTCGATGTTAAGGATCATGAAAAAGAAGTTACGCGTAAGGCTTCAGACGATGAACCATTTGCAGCTCTTGCATTTAAAGTAGCAACTGATCCGTTCGTTGGACAATTGGTTTTCTTTAGAATCTATTCTGGTTCACTTAAGGCAGGTTCGTATGTTTTTAATACAGCTAGTGGTAAAAAAGAGCGTGTGGGACGAATTTTACGAATGCATGCAAATGATCGTGAAGAAGTGGAAGAATTGAATGCTGGGGAAATTGGAGCATTGGTAGGTATGAAAGATACTAAAACTGGAGACACTCTTTGTGATATTGATAATAAAGTTATTTTGGAGTCTATCGAATTTCCAGAGCCAGTTATATCAATTGCGGTAGAACCGAAAACAAAAGCAGATCAAGAAAAAATGGCTATTGCACTTGGTAAGTTAGCTCAGGAGGATCCTTCGTTTCGTGTAAAAACTGATGAGGAAACAGGTCAGACAATTATTTCGGGTATGGGAGAACTTCATCTCGATATTATTGTTGATAGATTAAAACGTGAGTTTAATGTAGAAGCAAATATTGGTCAACCACAAGTATCTTATCGTGAAACTATTACTCAAGAAGCAGAGGGTGAAGGTAAATTTATTAAACAATCAGGTGGACGTGGACAATATGGTCATGCGTGGGTACGTATTACGCCACAAGAACAAGGCAAAGGGTTTGAATTTGAAGATGAAATTAAAGGTGGGGTTATTCCACAAGAATATATCAAGCCAACTCGTCAAGGTATTGAGGAGGCGATGAGTAATGGTGTAATAGCGGGATATCCCATGGTAGATGTAAAGGTTGCACTTTATGATGGTAGTTACCATGACGTTGATTCATCAGAATCAGCATTTAAAGTTGCGGGCTCTATGGCGTTTAAAGCTGCTGTGCGAAATGCAAAGCCAATATTGTTGGAGCCTATCATGGCAGTGCAAGTCACAACACCAGAAGAATTTATGGGTGATGTTGTAGGAGATGTAAATTCAAAACGAGGAATCATTAAAGAAATGAATGATCGTGGAGAAGGAATGGCAGTACTCAAAGAAATTGATGCAGAAATTCCTTTAGCCTCAATGTTTGGTTATGCGACACAACTTCGTTCAATGTCGCAGGGACGTGCTAATTATGCAATGGAGTTTAGTCATTATGCAGAAGTTCCAAAAAATGTAGCTGATGAAATAATCGGGGGTGGATCGGATGACAAATAGATTTTGTGCATTGCAATAGCTTAATA
>CAZHQB010000028.1:0-13007 GCA_964534895.1 uncultured Micavibrio sp. | reverse complement strand
GATGTCAGTGGTTGGAAAGATGGACAGCATTGGGTTTCATTGTCTATAGATGGTTTTTCTTTTGAAGATGCTGTTTTGTGGGAATAAACCCTAAAATTTAACAAACGGGTTGCTAGCAATGTCTAGTAACCTGTTTTTCTTTTTGTTTTTGAAGGTTGTGACAGGTAACAGGTCAATGACACTGTCACTACGACTTTTCTAACCATCCCTAAAAAAAGTATTATAAAAACTTACCGTCTTCTAGATTCCCACCTCAAGGATAATATGTCTCGTGCGGGAATGACAAGGATTTCAAGGATGATTGTTAGGTGCAGAAATGACATTGGTTTCAAGGGTGTATGTTACGTGGAGGAATATTCCAGAACCCTCACCCCCAACCCCTCTCCCATGGGGAGAGGGTGATTTTTTTGTGTCAAAAGGACAGGTTTCAAACCTGTCCCTACGACCTTTCTAACTACCTCTTAATCCCTTCCTTCAAAGGCGGGGAGGTTTTGATAGTGTTAACTTTATCTCTGCAGAAAAAATTCGTATGCCATTTTTTATCTATTTATTACTTTTAATCCATAGATTAAACTTCTCTATTTGTTTTAATCTTTTTTCATCCCACACAAATGATTTAACATCATTTACAAGCGCAGTCAATTGTTTGTCTGTAAATAATTGTTCCATTTTTGCAAACATTTCCTCTTTGTTTTTTATGCTTAGCACTTTTGTCAAATAAATATAATTTGGTTCGGTTAGTGAAAATAAATAAATTATGTCATAAATATCCCTACCTTTAGCGCGCTTACGATTGAATAATGCCTCAATTTTCTGAGACAAAATCATTGATTCTGAATAAGTTTTAATTTCAGCAAAGACATCTGCTTTTGCTATTATATGTGATTGTATGTCATTTACACATAATGCGTTTGTACAAAAACTGTCCAATCTTATCATTATTTTTTCATCTTTCAATGGTGATAAGTTATTATCAAATAATATTTTTGGAAATTTTAAATAACAATGATACACATTTTGAAATGTATTTCTAAATTCAACAGTTAATCCATCCTGTTCTAGTTCTTTTTTGATGTGCTTTGTCAATTTGTTGAAATCTTTTTCACTTAATCCATTATTATCAATATCTAAATCCTCTGAAAATCTATCGCCACCATACACAATTCTGATAGCTGTTCCTCCCATAAAAGCTAATTTATCTCCATATTGTGAGGAAAATATTATGTCCAAAATCTTATATTGCAAATATTCCTTCAATATTAATTGAGGTAATTTGTTCTCTTTATCCGAATAATGTTTTCTTATTTCATTAAATGACAACATCTAGATATTTTATAAAATTATTCAATCTTTTTTTTGTTTGAATAGCTTCTACTAAATCTACAAACTTTTTAAATTCATTCAAATCTATTTTTTCACAATTTAATCTTAGAGAATTAAAATCTTCTTTACTTTTTAAATCAGATCTAAAATATATTAAATCAAATAAAGCTTTTTCTGGAGTTGCTATTCTTATTTTTCTACCTTTTTTAATAGTGCTATCAATCAAATAAAATCCATTAAACAATTTTGATGCAATTTTATAATAATAGAAAGTAGCAAAATCATTATTTATCTCTTCATTTCTATTATTTGATACAGAAGTTATTGAAGTTGTTATTTCTGGTATAATTTGATGATACGAAAGAGCAAATTCAAATGAAATATATGAGTCATTCATTTCATTTGCCAATAACATAATATCAATGTCCACATCACACAACACATACATCCCCCTTTTTACAGATTTTATATTTTTTTCCTTTTTCCATGTCGCAAATTGAGATTGATTTACACTACCAAAAACATTGATAACATCTTGATATGTGATCACATTAAACTCTTCAAATTGTTTCCTAAAATCCAAAAACCTCATAACAAATAAGTATATTTTTCTATATTAAACTGTTTTGAGCTTATTATATCACATTTTATCATTTTGTACATATTTTTATGATATATCTTCAGACTCATCATAAAATTTACCACCCTTTTTATCAATGGTTATATTAAGATTTTCATTTCTGTATTTTTCATACCTATAACCACACATTCCAATAATTACTTTAGTGTTTTATTGTCAGTGCTTTCATTTATTGCAGTTAATTCTTTTTCTATCACAGGTCTATCATTTTTATCATCTTTCATCCAAATATGATTTTCTATTACGAACCCATTTGTTGCTCTTTTTATTACTATATCATTTTTCATATTATTTTTAACTTAATTTTTTATTCATATGTACTACTCAAGTAAGAAGTTGTCTTACTTCCATATTATACTATATCTTTTACAGTTTTAATTATACTTGAATATTTTATATTTTTTAATATTTTTTTCAAGTATAATTGAATATTTATCATTGTTAAACAAATACACTTTATTTATTGAATTTTAGCAAGGTTATTATGAAATAAAATTATATTATTAATTAGTATTTTATTAAAAAGGTTTGACCTTGAAGGTCATCTGTAACCACGTGTGAAGGTCGAATCTTGGACACACTAGTTAGGATAGGTCAGTAACGCTGTTCCTATCCCAAAGGAGTGCCTTCGGTACAGATTATGTCATACCTGCGTAAGCAGGTATCTTTTGAAAGTTAGATTTTTGGTTTTTGATTATTACCGCTTAGATTCCCACCTCAAGGGTGAACATCACGTGCGGGAATGACATGGATTTCAAGAGTGAATATCACGTGTGGGAATGACAAGGATTTTAAGGATGGATGTTACGTGTGTGAATATTCCAAAGCCCTCACCCCCAACCCCTCTCCCATAAGGAGAAGGTGGTTTTTAAGGGATGCCTTCGGTACACACAAAAGGACAAGTTTCAAACCTGTCCCTACCACTCAAAGAGATGCCTTCGGTACAATCCTAATTATTGAAGGTGTTGTTTTTATGAAACACTTATTTTACTTAAAGTTTTTTTGATTTCTTCATCAGAAACATCCATTTTATTGTGAAATATTATTTTTTCTGTATAATCAATATCATCAAAATAGTTTAATTGTTCTCTAAAATTTTTAGCATTAAATTCATCGCCAAAAATATTTTTTGTATTTTGTGCTACCTCATCAAGTGAATATTGTTTAAATATAAAATACAAATCTACATAATCTTTCCATTTGGCTCGCCTACCCAGTGCATATGCTTTCATAGCAGATAGCGTCAAAAGATTTGTTGTATTTATAATATCCTCAAAAGCAACATCAAACTCTATCTGAAATGGATAATGAAAAAAAGTAAATTTAACACCTTTTAAAAATACTGAATATTCCCCAACCTCATCTCTTATAACTTTTATGTCTATGTCATTATCAAAATGTGTTTTTATTGTGTTCCTTATTTTACTATTATCAATAGTCTCACAACAAAACAAATCAAAATCTATTGATTCTCTGTGACCAATGTGAAGTGCTATAGCCGTACCTCCAACCAATCCAAATTTATCTCTAAATTTCTGTACAAGTGGCAACAACTCCAATTGTTTTTCATCTAATATATCTTTATGCATGCTCTTTGAAATAATGTGTAAAATATTTTTTTGTTCTATTTGAATAATTAACTCTCTTTTGTTGCAATTGTTTTTCAAAAATTTCTGATACATTTTTAATTCCTATAATTTCAATCAATTCTTGCACATCATCCCAATCACCATAATTAAAAACCGTCTCAATGATTATTTCATCACTAAGATTATCAGTATCTTGCACCCACCAAATTAAATGTTTTCTTTTGTTTATAAATTGTTGTATGTTTTCCTTTTGCATGTGTTTATTATACCATTTTTAGGCTTATTATTCAACAAAAATTTATCAAGATTGATTCACTTGTGGTGCAAAGATATGAGAAAAAAAGGTTTAACCTTGGAGGTCATCTATTACCACATGTGAAAGTTAAACCTTGGACACACTAGTCAGGACATGTCCTGCCCACTGACAGACAGGCAAGACGCTGTTCCTATCCCAAAGGAATGCCTTCGGTACAGATTATGTCATACCTGCATAGGCAGGTATCTTTTGAAAGTTAGATTTTTGATTTTTGATTGTTACCGCTTAGATTCCCACCTCAAGGGTGAATATCACATGATTGTATTGTGTGCTATTTTTAATTTTTAATTATCTGTTGCTTGCGATATATCCATCCAGTAGCATTATTTCTTTTTTGTTGTACAGAATTTGCTTTTTGTTTTTGTCTGTTATTTTTCCTCCTGCTTGTGTTAGGATTATATCTGCAGCACATATATCCCACAAACCACTTTTATCACTTGAGTTTATATATAACTCTGCATCACCTCCTGCAATCCAACAAATTTTTAATCCTGCTGAGCCTGTTGGGATTTGTTTCATGTTATACTTTTTTGCAATTTGTTGTTCATATTCTCCTAGATGATTTCTACTTGTTAGGATTTTGCCATTTTGGATTGGGTTATTGCTTACTGAAATTTTTTGCACTTTAAGCTTTGAGATTTCTCCACTATACTCCGTTTCGGTCGAAATGACATTTTTGTTATTTTGAGGTTGATTAGAAATATTTTTGTCTATTAAAATTGCTTCGTCACTAAACACTCCTCGTAAAAACATAATATAGGCGCCTTTATTTTTTTGTGCCCAGTACAATTCACCTAATGCTGGCGCATATACTACTCCCAGCACTGATTTGCCACTATTGTCTACTAATCCTATCATTATACTAAACTCTCCTGTTTTCTGTATGAAATCTGCGGTACCATCTAACGGATCAATAATCCACACAAATTCTGTATTTGCTCTTTTTTCAAAATCATCTCTTACTTCTTCACTAAGAATTGGATAATTATATTTTTCTAATTCTTTAATGAGATAATCATTTATTGCTATATCTACCTCTGTAACTGGAGTTTTATTTTGTTTTTGTTCTATTGTGTAATCTTTATTATAAAATTCCATAGCAATCTCGCCTGCTTTTTTTGCTATGTTTATTATATCCTCTATTTTTATGTTGTGATTTTGCATAATATGTTTTTAATATATATTCAATCTTTATAGAGAGATTCCTGCCTTCGCAGGAATGACGATAGCTTCACAAGACTGACAAGTGTGTGTTATATCAGTCTTGTGTAATGATATCTTTATTTCCTTTTACTCTTACCTCATGTGCCATTCCTACATCTTCACCGCCATTTATCCTTGCTCATTGTGTCATTCTTATTATGTCATTCCTGCGAAGGCAGGAATCTTATGCTTATAATTGTTTTTCTATATAGTTGATAATTTCTTGTGCATTCTCTTCTTTGTTTTTATTTTCTGTATCCACTATTATTTCTGGATTTACAGGTTCTTCAAATGGATCCTGCACACCTGTAAAGTCTTTTATTTCATTGTTTAGCGCCTTTTTGTACATTCCTTTTATATCTCGCTCTACACATTTTTTTGGTGAACATTTTACATATACTTCTATAAAATTATCCTGAAGTGAACGCGCAAAGTTTCTCATTTCCTGATATGGAGAAACAAAAGCTGATACAACATTAACGCCATTATTGGATAATATCTGAGCTAGATAAGCCATCCTCTTTATATTTACATCACGATCCTTTTTGCTAAATCCCAAATCATCACTAATTGTAGTACGCACTACGTCACCATCTAACCGTTGTACAGGTAAACCTTTTTCTTGAAAATATTTTTCCACTTCTTTTGAAAGAGTAGTTTTACCGCTACAAGGCAATCCTGCAAACCAAATTACAATTCCTTTTTTATTATTCATACTTCTTCCATTTATGTTCTATACGCAACACGCCTCCACCTGACCCATCTTGTTTTTTGATTTCTATAATATCATTATTTAATTCCTTGCTAGTTTTTACATCGATGACATTATTATTATCAAAAATAATAGCTTTTATATATATTTGCCCTGTATTGAACATCGTATTTTCAAAATTAATTTTGAATATATTTTTACCAACAACCCAATTACAATCAAATTTATCTTCCAAAGTGTTATTGCCACATAAAAACACATCATTACTATTATCAAATATTTGTACAGCAAGTACAAATCGTTTGTTTTTATTTTTTACGTCCACTACAACTTCTACACTAAAGTCATTTCCTTTTGTAATTTGCATCAATTCATTTCCATTTCTATCAAATAATTTTAAATCTACTATGCTCATTTGCTTATTTTGCTCTTTTATATTTTGTTGCTTTCTAGCTTTTTGTAATCTTTTTTCGTCTTCCTTTTCAATCCTAATTTTCTTTTCTGATTCCCTACGCTCATCTTCTGTCATGTTTCGATAGATATATTCATCGCAGACTTTTTTTACATCACCAGCACTCACTATCTCACCCTTATCAAGCAATAATGCTCTATCGCAATATTCTTGTACAGTACCTATGCTGTGAGTTACCAATACAACAGTTTTGCCCTGATTCTTATAACTCTTAAAAACCCTAAGACATTTTTCTGAAAATCTATTATCTCCCACAGCTAACACTTCGTCCATAAGCAATATTTCTCTATCAGCATGAATTGACACACTAAAAGCGAGTCTGGCTTGCATTCCACTTGAATAATTTTTGAGTTGTTCATCCATGAAATTTTCTAATTCTGCAAATTCTACTATCTCTTGATACTTTTTATCAATTTGTTTTTTTGACAAACCCAATACTGTTGCATTGAGATAAACATTATCTCTACCTGATAATTCTGGATTAAATCCTATACCAAGCTCCAAAAACGGGGCTATTAACCCATTAACTTCTATCGAACCCTCGGAAGGTTGGTATACTCCTGCCAAGATCTTCAAAAGTGTGGATTTACCAGCTCCGTTATGACCTATTATCCCTAAAAACTCTCCTTTTCTCACTTCAAATGAAATATTTTTTAACGCATTAAATTTTTCATATGTTTTTTTCTTATACATATTTACAAACATACTTCGCATAGAGTCTATCTTTGTATGTGGGATTTTGAATATTTTTGATACATTGTTTACTTTTACTGCTATTTGTCTATTTACTTGTTTTGCGGTTCCATCTTTATAAGACAAGGAAGTTTCATTTTGTTTATTAAATTGTTGTTTGTTAGTTTTCATTTAATTTATTTAATTCTGAAATAAATACTGTTTTTCATTTTTTTCAATCCTCTATCTTATATTACACTTTTTCAGCTACATTTGGAATTAATTTTTTATATGACCACACACTGAAAATAAAAAAGGCTACTGTCAATCCAAGAAACAACGTGGTTTGATGTAAATCTGGATAATGATTTTCAAACATTGACTGCTTTGTAAAATGTATGACAAATGCTACTGGATTTAATAATACCCATTGATGTGACCAGGTTGGTAATGTTTCCAATGGATAAATAATAGGCAATGTATAAAACATCACCTGAAGCATTACCGCCCAAATCATTGCAAGATCCTTAAAATATAAGACTAATGGCGCAGCTATAAGTGAAAAAGATAACGTAACAATAAATAAAGCGATTGCAAAAATAATTGACAAAATTATTGATTGGATGCTTGGCATATATTGAAATAATATAAAAAATATGATTATTACAATAATATTCATACAAAAAATCATCCCACTATTTATCGTAGAAGCTAAAATTATTGACCATCTAGGTACATATATTTTTGTAACTAGTTGCGCTTTGCTAATAAGCGCATTTAAACCTGCATTAGTACCTGTAGAAAAAAAAGAAAACAACATAAGCGCAACAAGTAACTGCAAAGCGTAATTACTGACACCTCCACCTCTACCAGAATCACCAAAAATACCACCAAATACAACAGCTAGCACAGCAAACATCAGCAATGGTTGCAACACTGCCCAAATATATCCCAAAACAGAACCCTGATAACGGAGTTTGAAATCCATTTTGGCAAGCATCCATATTAATTCTTTATAATTTTCGTGTTCTTGTAATGATTCTTTAATTATTTTCATAAAAATATAATAAAAATACCTATTAACTTATAGGTACTCTTATTGTATCACAAAACAAAATTACTTCAACTAAAATTTGCCCACATTCAACAATTAAATCCAACACTCTTATAAATTCATACAGGAGCAAGGTTGTGCCTCGGTTCGCAACACTTACCACATCCGTTACATTTTTTAAACATATAAAACTAATTATAAATCAGTTTCTGCAATAATTTCAAGTGTTGCAATTAATTATTAAGTCGAGCTTTTGCAATATTTAAATATAATTTCCCTTGTCAAGACTGATTTCATCTGAAAAATAAGTTTATACATTACACTTTTTCTGATTAATTCACAAAACATTTCTCAACTTGTGCATTGTATATACCTCCCTTATCAATACAGTCTTTTACAATTGGATCTATTTTCACATCCGCAACATTATCAGAGTTACCAAGTTTAAAACATTCTTTTAATTCTGTATTATACACATATCCATCCTTACACTCAATATTATTTTGTTTTTTATTACGATTTTCTTTATCACTATTTTTACCTTCATCTACAACATTTTCCCCCAAAATATCTTCTACATTATCTTGTGTAATATTTTTTGTTTTAATCTTATCAAGATTATTTTGTTGTTTATTTTGTATATTTTCTTTCTTATCTACGTTTTTTTGGATGTTCTTGACTACACTATTTTCATTAGAAATATTCGTATTGTTACCTATTGTACAACCTGCTAAAACCACAATTACACCCACCAAACCAAGATATATAATCCTATTCATATTACAATTTTATTAAAAATAATTTATCAATTCTTAGCATACCACGCTACTCCTTCGTATTTCCATACGTAGTCATCGTATTTGTTTATAACTAAGTTTTTTTCCTCTTCACTTGCTGTGTAGAAATGATGTTGATTTTTTTTACTCCAAAATCTATATATAGGAATTGAGTTTGGTTGTGGTGTTGGATATGCATAATATGCTACTCCTTCGTATTTCCATACGTAGTCATCGTATTTGTTTATAACTAAGTTTTTTTCCTCTTCACTTGCTGTGTAGAAATGTCCTTGATTCTTTTTGCTCCAAAATCTGTATACTGGGACAGAGTTTGGTACTTGTGTGGCAAATACATCATTTGCTACTCCTTCATAGTGCCATACGTAATCATCATAATGACTCATTATATAATCTCTTTCTTCTTCGTTTGCTGTGTAGAAATGTGATTGATTCTTTTTGCTCCAGAAACGGTAGAGATTTTCTTTAGCAATTGTTACAGTAAGTCCTGATATATTGCCCACATTTATGGCATGCCCTAATTCATCTAGATACCCATTTACTTCAAGATCAATATTCGCATTTCCAACAGCATCTCCTTTTACTTGCATATGAATTGTAGCTACATGCACATTATTTCCATTTGCTTCATCTTCCACTTTGATACCGGAAATACGAAAGTTTCCATTGTCTGTATCATTTGTATTAGACATCATCATGTAGTTTTGTGTATTATTGCCTCTACCAAATCCCTTAATAGAATCAACATCTAAACTTACATTGCCATTGGAATCTGTATATATGCTTGATGCATTAATTGTTTTATTTATAGATAATTTTGAAGAATCAAAATTAACACCAAAATCAAACCCTCCTAATTTTTTACCACCAGTATCAGTATGAATTTCAACATCAAAATACTCTCCGGCCTCAACGATTGTATCAGTAGTTGTCAACCAAATGTCACCTTCAGCGGCTTGCGCACTATTAACATTGCTTATTATACCAATAAATATTATAACCCCTAATATTATATATATTTGTTTCATATTTTTTGTAAATTATTATTTAATTATATTATTTTAATTATCACACCAAGTATTATTCACACTCAGATTTAACGCTCTTCTTAATATTAACATAGCATCAGTAGAATTGGAAATATTATCACAATTTACATCTCCAGTTGTTTGCGAATTATACCAATCAGTTTCATCCATTATTAAATCAAAAGACTTTCTAAGTGTTAAAAAAGAATCCAGAATAGTGATCAAAGAATTCTGGTCAACATCAGCACGAATAATCGTTGGACTATTAATATTTACCGTAATATTACGAGATTCTAAATTTAACTCTGGCACATTCGAATTTGTTACTCTGTAAGTATAAATTCCAGCATCAGCAGATGTTACATTGTCTTTAGTAAAAATTCTATTACTAGTAGAACTAGCCCCTAAGGATACACCGTCTTTAAACCATTCATAAGAATCATTACCTGAAGAATTTAACGGTAATTCTGGGGTAATAGTTAAGGTGTTACCTATATCAACATTAATTGTTTTAATAGAATCAACATTATCTTGAGGATAATAAGTATGTTCTCCTACTTGATTTATTTTACTAATTCTCGGTTCAATATTAGAAAAAATAAATTTATTATTCTCTATTTCGAAATAATTCATGTTATTTGTACTAAAATCTGGTATATTACCAAAGAGATTATTATGACTAACAACAAATTCCCTCATCTGTGTACAATTAGACATATCCCAAGAACTAATATCTCCTGTCAGTTGATTATTCTCAAGATAAAATAAATTTAAGTTATTCAGGTTAGAGATATCCCAGGAACTAATGTCCCCAATAAATTGATTATTTCTAACATAAAACCCTCTTAAATTTGTTAATGCAGAAATATTCCAGGAGCCAATATTACCAGTAAAATTATTTTGTCCAATGTCAAAATATTTCATAACAATCAAATTAGAAATATCCCAAGAACTAATATCTCCTGTCAGTTGATTATTACGAATTTGAAAACTAACTAATCCCGTTAATCCAGAAATATTCCAAGAACTAATATCTCCTGTCAGTTGATTGTTGTCTAAATTAAAATTGTCCAAATTAGTTAATCCAGAAATATCCCAAGAACTAATATCTCCTGTCAGTTGATTGTTGTCTAACCGCAAATCAGTTAAGTTTGATAAATTAGAAAAATTTAAATTAATATTTCCGCTTAAATTATTATTATTTAAATTTAATTTAGTAATATGATTATTATTTACTGCTACATTGCTCCAGGTGTTAACATCACTAATTGTTCCCCAATTAGAATTATCATTCCAATTATCGCCAGCAGCAGAATCATAAAGATTTTTTAGAGTATTACATTCAGTAGACGAGATACCTAAAATATTTTCATTGCTTTGGTCACAAACCGAACTTGGAAATGAAATACTAGTGTCTACAGTAAAAGTGTTAATTTGCAAAGGATCAGAAATATTACCCAACGCATCAGTAACAGTGATAGTACAATCAGAATAGATGCCATTGTTGAAAGGATTTCCATCGCTACCAATTAAATTAACTATGTTATTGCCAATAATTGCCGTATTGATATCACCAGCACAACTTCCGCTATAAGAAACTGTTCCATTTTCATCTGTAGAAAAAACAAAATTAGGCGTTGTGTCATTGGTTGGAGTCATTACATTGTTAATCACAGCTAACTGTGGTTTTGTTGTGTCACCAGCTTCCACTATTGTTACAATAATATTATTTGATTCTAAAACCAAATCTGGCACATTCGAATTTGTTACTCTGTAAGTATAAATTCCAGCATCAGCAGATGTTACATTGTCTTTAGTAAAAATTCTATTACTAGTAGAACTAGCCCCTAAGGATACACCGTCTTTAAACCATTCATAAGAATCATTACCTGAAGAATTTAACGGTAATTCTGGGGTGATAGTTAGAGTGTTGTCTACATCTACATTAACCAATCTATTATTAGTATCAATTTTGACTTGAGGATTATAAGTGTGAGTGCCAACTGAATTTATTTTTACAATCCTTGGTTCTAAGTTAGAAAATGTAAATGCATTATCATTGGTGACAAAATACAACATACCATTAGCATCAAAATCTGGAATATTACCTGTAAAATGATTATTATTAATAAAAAATACTCTCAAAGCAGTTAGGTTAGAAATGTCCCAAGAACTCAAATCTCCAGTGAAATTATTTTCATTGAGATAAAAATAATCTAAGGCAGTTAGGTTAGAAATGTCCCAAGAACTCAAATCTCCAGTGAAATTATTACCTCGTAAAACAAAATGAGTTAAATGTATTAGTTTAGAAAGATCCCATGAACTGATATCTCCAGTAAAATTATTTTCATTGAGATAAAAATAATACAATCCTGTTAAATTTGAAATATCCCAATTAGCAAAACTTAAATCACCCGTAAGTTGATTACCAAAAACAGAGAAACCAGCTAAACTATCCAAGCTAGCAATATTCCAAGAACTAATATCTCCTGTCAGTTGATTATTTTGTAAATAAAACTGCCACATTTCTGGTAAACCACCAATATTCCAAGTGCCCACATTTCCATTTAAGTTATTACTGTTCAAAGTGATTCCATTAACATGGCCACTACTCAAAGTTACTCCTTGCCAAGTAGCAACATTAGTTATTGTTCCCCAATTATCGTTATTACTCCAATTATCTCCCCCAGTACGATCATATAGATCTTTTAAAACAAGACACTCCGAGGATGGAATACCCAAAGCTGATTCATTAGTCTGTTCACAAACAGTATCTGAAAAACTTGCCTGAACCTGAGATATTACTCCAAAAAAACTACCGACTATCCACATTAACAAAATTAATTTTATTTTCCCTATTCTATTTTTAAGCATTTTTTATTTAATTAATTTTTAAATTTTTGTTTAATATTTAATTTAATATATCCTTATTAATTTTATTATATCATAGTTTTTGCAAAAAATGGGTCCCAAATTTTAATTATTAATTTCCAATTCTTACTTACCAATTTATATTATTTCAAACATTTAAACATTAACTTGAAACTGAAAATTTCTAATTTATATTTTAAAAGTTGTACTCTTTAATTTCTATTCTCTAACTTTGAATTTTGCATTAGCTTATGCACCATCCCGTTCCAGTCATATCTAATCCTAAACTCTTTCTTAAAATCAACATTACATCGGTAGAATTGGAATCATCAT
>CAZHQB010000027.1:0-13029 GCA_964534895.1 uncultured Micavibrio sp. | reverse complement strand
TGCAAAAGATTTTTCCACCCCTTTTCTTTATTCTGACTTTTTTCAAAATCTAACTTGTAATTTTCCAAATACTTCCAATAATCTTTATAAGTCTCAAAAACTTCTCCCCCATGAATTACTAAAATTTGTTGCATAAAATGTTAATTGACTAATAATACATACTTGGTATTATATACTTTAAGTCTTTTAAATGCTATAGTATTGAATATGACAACATTAACTATAAACAAAAAAGCTAAATTTGACTATGAGTTTCTTGAGAAATATGAGGCTGGTTTAGTATTATTTGGTCATGAAGTTAAATCAATCAAAACTGGACACATTTCACTCAAAGGTGCCTTTGTAACTGTACACAACAATGAATTATATCTAACCAATGCACTTATTCCTTTGTATCAACATGCTGGTAATATTAAAGATTATGATCCTAATCGTTCTAGAAAGCTATTAGTTAAAAAAAGTGAAATTCGCTCACTAATAGGAAAAAAGACGCAAACGGGCTTGACAATGATACCAATTCGTGTTTATACTAGGAGAAACCTCATCAAACTAGAGTTTGCTCTAGCTAAAGGAAAAACAAAATATGACAAACGTAATGCAATAAAAAAACGTGAAACTAACAGAAAGATTCATATGGCTCTTAAACAATGATTTTTTAATCATTCAGCTTCTGCAATATTTTTTTAAATATTATAGACGGGGGATGATTAGCTTTCGACAGTTTGTCATCTACCGATATGCACGTCGAGCATGTATATTTATCTCGTAAATCTAATATACAATTGATTTAAGTGCAAACTTTATCAACAAAGCAAAAGTAGCATTTGCTAACGCATTTGCACCATCTTTTGCACCGTCTCTCGCGTAATAAACGCTTGAGCCATCACATAAGTTGAGAGTCTCATAAACTTATTGTGGTGTCATATTTTGGGACTCGCTCCTCACTGGTATCTTTGCTAATGTTGAGTTAAATTTCAAAGATAGGTTGATAAATCTTTTGACTATTTTGTTATTATTAACTGAAACAAGTCTTTTGCAAGACTTGCAAAATATGTCTAAGCGTGTGAAGATTGTTGTTAGATGCACAAATTTGGACGTGGGTGCAATTCCCACCATCTCCACAATTTACTTTTTAACCTTATAAACCTAAAACTAAACTATGCGCAGACGATTTAGACGAAAACCAAAAAAGAACTCCAAAGCACCTCAAATGCGTGCGAATGAACGTATTTTTGCTGATCCTATCATACTCATTGATCATAATGGGAAACATATTGGAGAAACATCTTTAGCAGAAGCTCGTGTAATAGCAGAAAATGCAGGCTTGGATTTAGTAGAAGTATCTCCAAAAGCAAATCCACCTGTGTGCAAAATCCTTGATTATGGTAAATTTCAATACACTCAACAAAAACAACATCGTCAAAGTCAAGCTGCCCAAAAAACTGTTAGCACAAAAGGAGTCCGTATCGGACTACGTACTGATACTCATGACTTGGACTTCAAAAAACGCCAAACAGAAAAATTCCTATCAAAAGGTAATAAAGTAAAAATTGAAATTGTGTTACGTGGCCGCGAAAAGGCTCATCAACAATTAGCACGTGAAAATATGTCAACATTTTTGGAAACACTTGAAATACCATTCCGCACAGAAGAAGATATCAAAAAATTCCCGGGCGGTTTTAACACAATAATTGCACCCGAATAATATTTGACAAAATCACGTATTTAATATAAAATTCATCAACAGTGATTTATTAACCAATTACATATTTTTTAATGTAATTATTATATTTATTTATAAAATATTATGCCGAAAAGAAAGTCAAATCGAGCACTTACAAAAAAAATTAAAGTGTCAAAAAATGGAAAAGTTAAACGTCGTTCAACAGGACAAAATCATTTTAATGGAAAAGAATCTGGAAATAAAACGCGCGCAAAAAGAAGAGACAAAAGACTTTTTAAAACAGATGAAAAAAATATACTAAAAGCATTAGTTTAAATAATCATCTATTAAATAGCTAATTACTAAATATACTAGAATTATTATGGCAAGAGTAAAACGTGGAGTAACTGCAAATAAACGTAGAAAAAACCTCCTGAAACTTACAAAAGGATTTAAGTGGCGTAGAAAATCACACTACCGTGCAGCTAAAGAAGCTGTATTGAAAGCTGGCAAGTATAAATACCGTGACCGAAGAACAAAAAAACGCACAATGCGAAACCTATGGGTATTACGATTAAATAATGCTCTACGATTACACGGAGAAAAATATTCAACATTTATAAATAAAATGAAAAAGAAAAATGTTGAATTAGATAGAAAGGTATTATCAGAATTAGCAGTAGAAAATCCAAAAACTTTTGAATTATTTGTTAAAGAAATAAAATAATCCAAAAACTTATTAAAACAAAAATAACAGGTAATTGATTACCTGTTATTTTTGTTTTAATATATTGTTTTTAAAAATTTATCTCAATTTATTTATCTTTCTTTTCATGTTTTGCCATGACATCTTTTGTGAGACGTACAATCGCATAGAAGGGTAACCAAAGCCATAGGGTGCGTTCAATCCACTTCCCCATTATATCATTTATATTAAAATACTTTGGATTAGCCATAATATTAATTTATAAATTTAAAATAATTTTATTTTATCAATTAACTCATATACTGCAATCCCTGTTGCCACTGATACATTCAGAGATTTCTTTTTCCCTCTCATAGGTATATCTATCATTATATCACAAAGTGATAATGTTTGCTCATCAATTCCTATGGGTTCATTTCCGAGTACTAGTGCAACACTTTTATCTGTTTTGAATTTTTTATAATCAATGCTCTCCTCTCCCTGTTCTAGTGCCACTATTTCAACGTTTTCTTTTTTCAGTTTAGCAACTAAATCCTCAATCTTTTCATATCTATCCCACTTTACATATTTTATTGCTCCTAATGCTGTTTTTATAATTTTTCTCTCTGGCTTAGTAGTATAAATCTCAGTACCATTTGGTGGAGTTGGTGTATATCCTGTAAAATAAATATGATCAATACCAGCGCCATCAGCTGTACGAAAAATAGCACCAACATTATAAGCACTTCTAATATTATGTAAAATCAAAAACATTTTTTTATCCTGTTTTTTTAACATTAACTTCAAATTATTTACTTACCGCATATGATAGTCTAACATTTTTTTGACCTATATTCAATACATGCTAAATTTTAAAAAAATAAAATAACAATAAAATAATTAAGCTCAATAATTAATTGAAACACTTGCAATTATTACAAGAACCGGTTTATAACCAGTTTCACATGTTTAAAAAAATATGACGGATGCGGTAAATATTACGGACCGAAGTGCAACCTCGCTCCGTAACATTTTGTACAATAAAGTTAAATATCATTCTTTATATTTTATGAAAATGGTGAAGTTGATGTTTATAATGGTGTTGCGTTTAATTATTGAATGTAAGCCAAAAAAAATTTTACATCATTAACTATAAATGCTAACATATATAATATAAATTTAATTATTTTTTGACAAATTATGGCAAATGATAAAATAAAAAATGTTTTAAAGCTTATCAAAGAGAGTGCATTACCTGAGGAAGACAAAAAAGAATTTTCTGCTTTTGTGCAAAATTTACAAGAAGATACTCTGGAAACCTTAGCAAATGCATTTGAAAAACAACTGGAAGAATTGGTAATATTTTGGACATCTCTCAAAACAAAAATGACTCTAATAGAAATAATACAAGACAATACAAAATTTGATAAAGAGCAAAAATCAAAAATCATTAATCAAATTACATCTATGACAGATGAAGAATTGGTTGTATTTGTAGACGGGATGATGCAAGTATACAACAGTGCACAACCAGCAAAAACTGTAAAAGAACTTTTGGAAACTCAAAAAACAGCTCATGAAGAATTTATAACCCAAGCAACACAAGCATTACATAAATTACATCAAACACAAAAAAAACTTCAAACAACGGAAGATAAAGAAAATTATGAGGAGATTTTAAATAAAATTGAATCAATATAATTATTTTAAATTTAAAAATTATGCCAAACTTTGAAAAAAATATCACAACAACGGAGCAAGAAAATCTTGAACCTCCTATGGAAAATCAAGCTGAACAAATACCAACTTTGGAGGAATTAGGTAATAATTTTACTAAACAATCACAAGATGAAGCAGAAGCTATAGGAAACATAAATCAAACATTACAAACCATAGAAAAATTAAATGATGATGAAATTTCACCAGAAAATCAACAAGAAATTTCAGGTATAATATCACAACTAGCCGAAAAATTACAAAAAAGCAATCTTTTGAAAGCTGCTACTTTAGCCGGAAGTATTTTTATGGCAACACCAGCATTTGGTGGTGAATTAACAAGTGTTGCTAACGGAAAAAATTTCAAACCATCAAAACTTAGCCATAGCAAAATGGAACATGTAATCAACTCCAGACAAATACTCAAAGGAAGATATGCTATTAAAGATGGAAGACTTGTTAAAAATCCAAATTTTAAAGAAAAAAATACTGTAGATTCGAGACTTGGAGATTTAACAGGCGCAAAGATGAATAATCCTTTTGAAGTTAAGGGAACTGTTATACCTACTAATAAATATAATAATTTACAACAAAAAATGTTACAAGAGCGTAATTATCTACCAGGAGACATAACAGTAAACGGTGAACGTGTATATGAAATAGCACCTGGAGTATATGGAAATGAACATAGTCAATATGGTAACGGAATGCATATCGGAACTATAGAAATTAATAACTAAAAAAATTAGACTTTTACTTTTTTTAATTGTGTTCTTAATTCTCTATAGTTAGGTATAGTTTTCTCTACTAACGCCCAAAAATTTTTTGAGTGATTCATTTCTTTTAAATGGCAAAGTTCATGTACCACCACATAATCTTTCAAATCATCTGAAATACACATCAATTTACAATTAAAATTAAGGTTCCCTTCACTGCTGCAACTCCCCCATCTAGTTTTTTGATGTCTTATTGACAATCTATTATATTTAAAATTGTAATAAGAATTAAATTGTAACAATTTTACTTCAACAATCGGTTTACATAATTGTTTCATATATGTAACTACAACTTCATCAATTGTTACACAATTATTTTTGTCTCCAATTTTTTCTAAAATCCAACTCTTATTTTTTAATATTTCTTGTTTAATAAATTTCTTATTACAAATCTTTGGTGCCGTAACAACAAGTGAACCATCTTGATGTACTATAAAATTAATTTGCCTTTGATAACGTCGTTTCTTTATAGAATATACTATATTTTTATCTTCTAATTTTAAAATATTCATACCTAAAAAGAATAATGGAATCCATTTGCAATTAAAAAAAGTAAAGTTATATCTCCTATTATAAGAATTGGAATAACTCTAGAATATCTAAATTTTAAAACGCCTAACATTATGATTAAAATATCATTAGGTATCGGCATAAATGAAGCGTAAAGATATGTAAATAAATAAACTCCCCACGTTGGTAATTTTGATATTTGTTTAAATATCTTATTATATAATTTAACATTACTCATACTCATAACATCCCCGGCATGTCGTGAAATAAAGAAAAATAAAGAATCTCCAATAGCCATACCAATACCACCTATTATACTAATAATAAGTGGATCAAAACCCAAACTAACATAAGCCAAAAAAGTAGCATAAAATGACGCCGATGTTAAAAAAGATGTGCTAGACAAAAGTGCAATTAAAAATAATATCAAATACATATTTTGTATACCTATTGATGCTAATAACCAATTAATATCTATGCTAAATAAAAAAATGGCCCAAGCAGTAAGTGCAATAATTGAGATAGTTAGTATTATTTTTTTTCTTTTAATTTTATGCATCTAATTGTTTTTGAATAATTTGTTTTATTTTTTCTTCTGATAATCCTAAAGAATCCAACACTTCATCCCTTGAACCATGTTCTGTGAATTTATCTGGCAAACCTAGAATTTTTACTTTTACATTATATCCCTTAGACAAAATATACTCACCAACAGCACTGCCAGCACCTCCCATAATTACATTGTCCTCCAATGTAATGATTATTTTATGTGTCTGCGCAATTTTATCTATTAATTTTTCGTCTAAAGGCTTAATAAATCGCATGTTAACTAGTGTTACATCAAGCTTATTAGCCAATTCAATACATCTTTCAACCATAGCGCCAAAAGCTAAAATGGCAACCTTTTCTTTACCTTCTTTTAAAATCTGCCCATTGCCTATTTGAATCTTAGTATTATTTAATTGTAATTGCATCACACCACTTCCACGAGGATAACGCACTACGGTTGGACCGACAAAATCATATAATATATCTAACATTTTTATACTCTCATTTAAATCTGCTGGAGTTGCAATAATTAAATTTGGTATACATCTCAAAAAAGATAAATCAAAGCTTCCTGCATGAGTTGCTCCGTCTGGTCCAACAATTCCAGCTCTATCAACCGCAAACATTACGTCCAAATTTTGAATTGCTATATCATGAATTAACTGGTCATAGGCACGTTGTAAAAAGGTAGAATAAATCGCAACTACAGGTTTTTTACCTTCACAGGCAAGTCCTCCTGCAAATGTAACCGCATGTTGTTCTGCTATGCCTACATCATGATATCTCTTTGGATATTTATTACGAAACTCTTTAAGTCCAGACCCTTCGCACATAGCTGGAGTAATTGCATGTAATTTATTATCTTTTTTTGCTCGTCCTAAAATCCAATCTGCAAAAATATTTGTATATGTTTTATCATCTTTTTTACTTACTTTCTTATCAATTTTTTTGCCTGTCTTAACGTCAAAAGGACCTACAGCATGTAATGAAGTCGCATCCTCTCGTGCTTTTTTAAATCCTCGTCCTTTTTCTGTTATCACATGCAATAACTTAGGACCTTTTGAATCTTTAATATTTTCTAAAACCTGCACCAAAGCATTTACATCATGTCCATCAATTGGCCCAAAATATTCAAACCCTAATTCTTCAAATAAAATACCTGGTGTAACCATAGTCTTTGCAGAAAGTTCAACTCTACGAGCAACTTCATGTACCATTGGTGCTCTTTTTGATAAAATTTCCTTACTACTTTGACGTAAATGTTGAAATTGTTTAGAGGATACTAATCGTGTTAAATATTTATGCATAGCTCCAACATTTGGAGAAATTGACATTTCATTATCATTCAAAATAACTAAAATATTTGCACTTATGTCACCAGCATGATTTAACGCCTCAAATGCCATTCCTCCAGTCAATGCACCATCCCCTATAATCGCAGTAATATGTGGTTGTTTTTTCTTTGTATGATTTGCTCTTTCCATGCCAACGGCAGCACTAATAGAAGTTGCGGAGTGTCCTACTCCAAAAGCATCACACTTACTTTCAGAACGTTTGGGAAATGGGGTTAACCCATCTTTTTGTCTAATTGTACACATTCGATCTCTACGACCCGTTAAAATTTTGTGCGGATATGCCTGATGACCTACATCCCATATCAATTTATCTTTCGGGATATCAAAAATATAATGCAGTGCTACAGTAAGCTCAACTACGCCCAAATTAGAACCAAAATGTCCACCAGTCTGTGACACACTCTCAATCAAAAAATCCCGCACCTCATTACTAAGTTGTACGAGTTGTTGTCTATTTAAACTATGTACATCATCTGAATCATCAATACTACACAAAAGTTTATATTTTTTATAAATTTTTGACTTATTTTTTTTCTTCAACATACTATATTATTCTATCATTTTATATTGACTTTTGCCAATAAATCCAATAAAGTAACAGGTATGAATATAGATAAAATTAAAAGAGAATATGACATTTTTCTCAGAGATGAACAGCTTGTTTATCTCGATTCTTGTGCTACTGCACTAACCCCTCGCTCTGTTATAACAAAAATATTAGAATATTACAATTCCTACAACGCTAATATTGCAAGAGGTACCTACAAGACTGGCACTCGTGCAACAGAAGAATATGAACTCGCTCGCAAATCAATAGCAAATTTTATTTATGCAAATTCTAGTGATGAAATAGTTTTCACTTCTGGCACAACTATGAGCCTCAATATGATAGCTCATGGACTCTCTCATATCATCACAAAAGATAATAATATCATAACAACTGCTATGGAGCATCACGCCAATTTTATACCTTGGCAACAAGTTTGTGATAATGCAAAAGCAGATTTTCGTATTGCACCACTTACAAATGATGGACAAATTGATGTTAATAAATTATTAGATTTGATAGATAAAAATACTAAAATTGTCTCACTTGTTCATGTATCAAATGTATTGGGAACTATAAACCCAGTGAAAGAAATTATCCAAAAAATCCGTGTCAAAAATCCAAATACAATAACAGTCGTTGATGCCGCTCAATCAGTCGCGCACTTTCCTATTAGTGTAATTGACTTAGATTGTGATTTTTTGACTTTTTCTATGCACAAACTTTTTGGACCAACTGGCGTGGGTGTGCTTTATGGCAAAAAAGAAAAGCTAGAATTACTCACCCCACTTCTCACTGGTGGAGAAATGATAGATGAAGTAACAACAACTTGTACAACTTTTAGAGAATTACCTCATAGGTTAGAGGCAGGTACCCCAAATATATCTGGAGTAATTGCTTCAAGAGAAGCAATTGATTATACTAATAGCTTTTTATTTAGCGAAATACGCACCCATGAAAAAGAGTTATTGCAATATTGTCTGGATTGTTTTGAAAAAGAGTTTGGGAATGATATAAAGGTATTCGGACCAAAAGATTTGAAACTTCGCTCTGGTGCAATAAGTTTCACATTCAAAAATTACCATCCTCACGACATAGCCTCAATCCTAGACAATGAAAAAAGGGTAGCAATCCGAGCAGGACAACACTGCACGATGCCACTACACAATGAGATACTGGGAGTAAATGCAACAGCAAGAGTAAGCTTTTCTATTTACAACATAAAAGAAGATATCGATAAATTGATTGAAGGATTAAAAGAAGTAGATAAAATATTAATTTAATGACAGACTTCAAACCTGTCACCACACCCAACATACTAATATATTAGAATTATGGACCTATACCAAGAAGAAATATTAGAACATTATCACAACCCACGTGGCAGTGGTAAATTAAATAATCCTACACACAAACATTGTGCCAACAATCCAACTTGCGGAGATAAAATTTGCACAACAATTACCATAAAAGACAATGAAATTGTAGATATTAAATTTGAAGGAGAAGGCTGTGCAATCTCACAAGCAACTACTTCAATGGTAACAGAAAAAATAA
Organism: uncultured Micavibrio sp.; assembly: GCA_964534895.1. Classification (GTDB taxonomy): domain Bacteria; phylum Patescibacteriota; class Minisyncoccia; order Moranbacterales. The sequence continues at coordinate 3,671 of CAZHQB010000027.1, read as the reverse complement.
AAGGAAAAAGTATAGATAAAGTACTTGCAATCACAAAAGATGATATAATAGATATGTTAGGAGTAGAAATAGGAATAGGCAGGATAAGATGTGCCCTTTTGGGAATAGAAACAATTCAAAAAGCAATTGAATTTGGCAAAATTATATAAATAATAACCCCATTCTCCCTCTGGGAGAAGGTGCCTAAATAGGGCAAATGGGGGAATACAACTTTTACTCACAAAATTATATATGAAAAAACATAAAGATCTAATCAAAAAATTAGAAACAGTAATCGACCCAGAATTAAACTTACCTATTACAGAAATGGGCTTAGTTTATGGTGCCAAATATATAGACAAAGAAAACATAAAAATAGTAATGACACTAACAACTATAGGTTGTCCGCTCTACGATGTAATAAAAGATGATATTATAAGTACACTTAAACAAGACAACAAAATCAAAAATGTAGAAATAGAACTAACCTTTGACCCGCCATGGACGCCAGAAATGATGACAGATAGCGCAAAAATGGATATTGGCTTTTTGTAAAATAAACATACCATTGAACATACCACGAATATATCCAAATAATTATTTACTTTTTGGACTCAACCCACTTTCCATCACTTTTAATTAGTTCTACCAGTTTATCAAGCGCCTCTTCTTGTGGAATATTGTATTCTACTACTTCCCTACTACGATAAAGACTAATTTTGTCTGGTGCACCTCCTACATAACCATAATCTGCGTCTGCCATTTCTCCTGGACCGTTTACAATGCAACCCATCACAGCAATTCTTACTCCCGTTAAGTGTCCTAGTTTTTCTTTAATCTTTTTTGTCACACTTGCTATATCAAACAATGTCCTACCACAAGATGGACAAGATATAAATTCTGCCTTTGTAATTCTCCTTTGCGTTGCTTGTAAAATTGTAAAACATACTGGTATCTCTGCCTCTGGTGGTTCTGTAAGTGATACTCGGAGAGTATCTCCAATTCCCTCCATGAGAAGAGTGCCTATGCCAATAGTGGATTTTGCTCGTCCATCATCTGCGCTCCCTGCCTCTGTCACTCCTAGATGCACTGGATAATCCATTTCTTCTGCATCCATCTTGACAACTAATACCCTATTTGCCTCTATCATTATCATAGGATCAGACGCTTTGATTGCTACTACAATATTATGATAATTATGTTTTTTGAAAACTCTTAAATATTCCATCACACTTTCCGCTAAACCTTCTGCTGTATTACCATACCTCGCAAGCACCCTACCAGAAAGAGAACCCCAATTTGTACCAATCCTGATTGGCTTTTTTGTTTCTTTAAGCTTTTCTATAAAGGGTAATAGCCCTTCTTCAATTCTGTTTAACTCTTTAGTATATTCTGCATCTGTCAAAACTTTATCTTCATTTGCACGAGAATCTAATAAATTTCCAGGATTAAGACGAATTTTATCTGCCTCCTCCAACGCTACAAACGCCGCCTTTTTATCAAAATGAATATCTGCAACTATTGGTACTGTGCAATTATGCTTATTTTTTAATTGTTTTTTAATCTCTGTTAGCGCCTTTACATGTTTTACTGTTGGTGTCGTAATTCGTACAAGCTCACTACCAGCTTCAACACATTTCATAATTTGCTCAACTGTTGCATTGACATCAAGAGTGTCTGTATTTGTCATAGTTTGTACCACAACTGGATTATCTCCTCCAATCGCCACATCCCCTACCATCACAACTCTACTTTTCCTGCGTGGCTTTAATGCTTTGAAATCTTCATTTTGATTTGCCATAATATCTTTTATTAAAGACTTAAACTTGTATTAAGTTTACGCAAATTATGCCACATTGTCAAAATATTTCTTATTATAAAATGCCTGTAAAACCTTATATTTTTATGCAAAAAATATAAAATAATGTTAGAATATACCTTGTAAATTATAAAGATAAAAATATATGCAAAATCATAATTATGTTGTAATAATGGCTGGTGGAAGTGGTACTAGACTATGGCCACTTTCACGCAAAGATAATCCTAAACAATTTAAATGTCTAACAAACGAAGACAAAAGCTTGATTCAAGAAACTTATGAAAGAGTTTCATCATTAACTAAACCAAAAAAAATATTTGTATCCACAACTAGATTATATGAAAACCTGGTCAGAGAACAATTGCCAAATATTCCTTCAGAAAATATCGTTATAGAGCCTTGCGGTCGTGATACAGCTCCTGCAATAGGACTTGTAGCTTATACAATATATCAAAAAGATAAAGATGCCGTTATAACCACTACACCCTCTGATCATGCAATAACAAATCCAAAAAATTATGTAAATACAGTAAAAACAGCCTTTAGCGTTATAGAAAATCACCCTAAACAATTTGGCCTTATAGGTATCAATCCGACTGAACCCAGTACTGAACTTGGGTACATTCAACTTGGTAATGAAATTGAAAAAAAATATAATCATAGAGTTTTTGAAGCAATTGATTTCAAAGAAAAACCGAATGTAAAAACTGCAAAAGAATACTTATCTAACTGGTCATATTTGTGGAACGCTGCCTATTTTGTATTTAAAGCATCTACATTTATAAATATGTTAAAAACTCATACACCCCATATATTAGATGCTCTCAAACAAATAGATAAATCTAATGAACAAGAACAGTACAAAATATACAATTCTCTGAAACGTGAACCTATTGATACTGCAATTTTAGAAAAATTATCTTCAAAAGAAAGATTTGTAGTGCCTGCTGATTTAATTTGGAGCGATGTAGGAAATTGGCGAACATTACATGACTTTTATAAAAATAATAATAAAAATGTACTCAGAGGTGAAATAGTCACAGAAGATACAAATAACTGTTTACTCTTTGGGAATAAAACAAAAACTATTGCTACTATTGGTCTTAAAGACCTTATTGTCATAGATACTGATAATGCACTACTTATAGCTGATCGTAATAAAGTACATGAAATAAAAAAGATTATTAAAAAACTTAAGAAAAACAAAAAATGATGTGAGCACAAAAAAAATCGACTTCGTTTAAGTCGATTTTTTATTTTATGTCTTGTGTAGAAAAGCTACTCCATAAATTTTAAGATCATCATCACACAACCATCCATAAGTCGTTCTAGAATCTAATGATTTTTTCTTTAAATTGTCCTCTTTCCATATATCTTTACGTCCCTCAAACCAATAACATGTTCCATTCTTTTTTGTTAATTCCTTTATATAGGCGCCATCACATAATCCACGATGACATTCAAAAGCTACAATATCACCAACCTCTAATTCTGAAACTGGGACTACATCTACATGAACACCATCTTGAAACCCAAGATGCTTCATTGAGTTGCCTTCAACTTCGTAAGTTTTTCTATGTTCAATATCAAATCTTACATACTTATTATTTGAAATGTTATTTGTAAATACAATTTGTTTAGCACTAGTTTCTGCAATAGCTCCAATAGGTAAAAATGCTGTGATAAACAATAAACTAACTATAATAATATGATACATACACCCGTTATTTTACTACCTCACTCACTCATCTCTGTTTTGAGGCATTATTGATTAACCGAGTAGTATAGCACATTTATATATATTTGTCAAGAATGCTCAGGCTCTATAATATAAAGTGTGGGTAAAAACTAAAAAAAGTGGCATAATATATAG
>CAZHQB010000026.1:0-14542 GCA_964534895.1 uncultured Micavibrio sp. | reverse complement strand
CATCATCTGGCAATTCATCAATGGGGGTGTAACCGTTTTTGAGAGGGTCAGCCTTTTTACGGGTGATCTCCTCATCTTCCGGAAAGAAATTTTCCATATTTATTTCTCCAGGGAAAAATCCCTGAGGAATTGAGCTCGTTAAATACGTAGCCATAAATTTTCTCCCTTTCTGAATTTTTTGTTAAACAACAACACTGGAGTATAGCATAGTTTAATAATTTTGTCAAGACTAGGCTATTATTAGAATTATTGTTATATTTAAGTATGTGAATTAAAAAATAATATATGTTAAATATACAAAAAGATATTTCTCTCAAGGAACACACAACTTTTGATATTGGTGGTAAGGCACGGTATTTTATAAAAGTTGAAAGTATTGAAGACATTCAAGAAGCAGTAAAGTTTGCAAAGGATAATAATTTGGATTATTTTGTGCTTGGGGGAGGTAGTAATGTGCTTATTTCTGATGATGGATTTGATGGTGTCATTATAAAAATGGCAATAAAGGCTATAACACTTCAAGGTGGTGAGATGATGTGTGGAGCTGGTGTTGAACTTATGGATTTACTAATGTTTGCTTCAGAGAATAGTTTGAGTGGTGGTGAAAATTTAACAGGCATACCTGGTACTGTTGGCGGAGCGATTCGTGGCAATGCTGGTGCATTTGGTACTGAGATGAAGGATATTGTGAAAGAGGTGTATGCACTTGATTTAGATTCTGGAGAAACGCTTATCCTCGATAATGCAAAGTGTGAATTTGAATATCGAAATAGTTTATTTAAGAGAAAACCACAATATATTATCGTTAATTCTGTACTTCGTTTTAATCCAGGTAAAATAAAAGATATTGAATTAATAATGTATAACACTATTGCAAAAAGAAACAGTAAACAAATTCAAGGAATAAAAAGTGCTGGTTCATTTTTTGTTAATCCTGTAGTAGGTGAGAAAATCCAAAAGATATTTGAGCAAGATACTGGAAATAAATCTCGTAATAATCGTGTGCCTGCCGGATGGATTTTAGAGTTTTGTAATTTAGCACGAAAACGTATTGGAGATATTCAGGCTGGTATTCAGCATGCAAATTATTTTATAAATATGGATGAAGGTACAGCGGAACAAGCAGTGCAGTTGGCAACATTAGCAAAAACTCGCGCGCGCGATGAATTTGATGTACAATTGAAAGAAGAGGTAGTTATGGTTGGTTTTTAATTAACTTATATAATAATTTTTTAAGAATTTAAAATATATGAATATAGAATATTATCACAAAAATATTGAGCCACTTGGAGATGCCACTAGGAATTATATTGAAGAAAAATTAAACTCAATTGAAAAGTTGATAGATGTGCGTGATGTGCGTGTGGAAGTTAGCAGAAGAAAAGATGGAAATTTTTATTTAAACGTGTCTGTACGTTCTATAAATGGAAATGAGTATAGAGCAGAGGAAAAAAATCCAGATGTGAATGCATGTATTGATATTATTGAAGAAGAATTAAAGGTCCAAATTCGTCGTAATACTCAGAAGGCTCGTGACTTACAAAGACGTGGTGGTAGGTCCATCAAAAAAAAGATGACCATAGATGATGACGCAAGATTTTAGTATTAAAGTGTTGATTGTATAATTATGACCAAAAAAAATCAAGTAACCACAAAAGCACTTTCAGGTTTTATGGAATTATTACCAGAAGAACAGATTGCATTTAATGATATGCTTGATGTAATTCGACAAACATATGAAACATTTGGTTTTTCACCGATTAATACGCCAATTCTAGAGCGTGCAGAGGTATTACTTGCTAAAGCCGGTGGAGAAACTGAAAAACAAATCTACAGATTTACTAAAGGCAGTTCTGAGCTTGCGATGAGATTTGATTTAACAGTTCCTCTTTCTAGATATGTGGTACAACACTATGGAGAATTAACATTTCCATTTCGAAGATATGCTATAGGAAAAGTTTTTAGAGGTGAACGATCTCAAGCGGGACGCTTTCGTGAGTTCTATCAGTGTGATATTGATGTTATAGGTGATGAAGCGTTGGATTTGCGGTTTGATGCTGAAATTCCAAGTGTAATCTATATGATTTTCAAAAAACTTGGCTTTGACGCATTCACAATTCGTATAAATAATCGCAAAATATTTAATGGATTATTTGAAGGATTGGAAATCACAAATCTTTCAACTGATATTATGCGTTCTATCGATAAATTAGAAAAAATAGGCCGTGATGCTGTTGTAGATGAGCTGATTGAGTTGGGAGTTGCTAAAGCAACAGTTGATCGTATTTTCGAATTTCTTTCGTTGAAGGGAGATACGACTTGTGTTTTGAAAGGCTTAAGTAACTTGAATATTGAGAGTATTCAGTTTGATGAGGGTATAGAAGAATTGCAAAAAGTTACAGAGATGATGAAGCAATTTGGTGTGCCGGAGTCAAATTTCGTGATTGATCTTACGATAGCACGTGGTTTGGATTATTACACAGGAACAGTCTATGAAACACAATTGGATGAGTATCCAGAGTTTGGGTCTGTATGTTCTGGTGGACGATATGACAATCTCGCAAGTGCATATACTGATCGCAAATTACCAGGCGTTGGCATCTCTATCGGATTGACGCGACTTTTTGACCAACTTCGTAAGAAGGGTTTATTGGAGACAAAGTCTTCAACAAAGACAAAGGTATTGATTATTCCGATGATAGATGATATTGATAGCAGTATTGCAATAGCAACAGTTTTGAGGAATGAGAACATTGCTACAGAAATTTCATTTAGCAATGGGAAATTGAAGCAAAAACTAAGGTATGCAAATAAGAAGAGTATACCATTTGTAATTTTCATTGGTGAAGATGAAATTGAAAAAGGTGTTTATACGTTAAAAGATTTTGTGAGTGGAACGCAAGAAATATTGGATGAGAAACAGTTATTGCAAAAATTAGGAAAAGTATAAATACTTATAAGATAAAGAAATTAAGGTGAATGTTTGTTTGGTTGACGCAAATGGTGTAGTAGTATATAGTATAGACATTCTTACAAACATACGGAAAATCGTGTGTTTTTAAATTGATAATAACTCAAGTATAAAAAGAAATATTATGTCACGATTAGTTACAAAAGAAGGATTAAAAAAATTACAAGAAGAATTTAATGAGCGTACAACTGAAGTACGTCAAGAGATTGCTAATGCTATTAAAGAGGCAAAAGAACAGGGCGACTTGTCTGAAAATGCAGAATATTCTGCAGCTAAGGAGCGTCAAGCAGAAAATGAAGCTCGTATTGCTAAATTGGAAGTAATGTTAAAAGAATCGCAAGTTGTTGAGCGCGATAAAAATGATTCTTCGGCGCAAATTGGTTCAAAAGTAACAGTTAAGGCTAAAAAGCAAGAATATGTTTTTGAAATTGTAGGTTCAAATGAGGCAAATCCTGCTGAAAGAAAAATTTCAAATGAATCACCAATAGGTCAGGCTCTTATTGGTGCAGAAGTTGGAGATAATGTTGATGTGGATACACCTAGTGGCATTGTCAAATATGAAATTATTGATATTGCATAAAAGCATAATAAAAATCGGTTTGTTATAGTGAACGGTTGTAAGCCGTTCGCTATTTTTGATTTTTTTGTGTATTTACGTTAAAGTAAAGGATATAGGTTGCTGAAGAATTAAAAATTGTTGTCATATCGAATACAACGTGAGTGAAGTTTAGAGTGAGGTGAATATTGTAGGCAGAGAATATGCTTTGGGACACTCAAATCTATAGGAATGTGATAAAACTGTTAATTTATAGATTTCTCCATCTCACTGATGCTATAGTCGAAATGGCAGATTATTAGTTTTTTAGTAGTCTTAGATAATTATACATTTTAAATATTTGTAATATGAATGAACAAAAATCTACAAGAATAAGTGAATACGAAGAACGCATTTCTAAATTGGAGCGATTGAGAGAAAATAAAATTGAACCATACCCGGCAGATTCTGTGCGTACATATCTTGTAGGTGATGTTTTTGATAATTTTGATAAATTTGAAAAAGATAATACAAAAGTAAATGTATGCGGAAGACTTAAATCAAAGAGAGTGCATGGTAATTTATCATTTGCAGATATCGAAGATAAGAGTGGACAAATTCAAATCGCAGTTTCCAAGAAAGAAATTGGTGACGATTATAAACCATTTGCTAAACTTGTAGATGCTGGTGATTTTGTGCAAGTCACAGGTAGCGTTTTTACAACTAAGGCAGGACAAAAAACTATAATGATAACGGATTGGAAATTACTCACTAAAGCTTTAAGGGCTATGCCAGTAGAGTATTTTGGCCTGAAAGATGAGGATGAAAGATTTCGTAAAAGATATATTGATTTATCGCTTAATCCAGAATTGCGAGAAATGTTTAAACGTAAAGCAAAATTCTGGAGGGTTATACGAGAATTTATGCAAGAGAATGATTTTTTTGAGGTAGAAACACCGACACTTGAAGTGACAACTGGCGGTGCGGAGGCACGACCGTTTGCCACACATCACAATGATTTTGATATGGATATGTATTTGAGGATTTGTGTCGGAGAGCTTTGGCAAAAACGATTGATGGCTGGAGGATTTGAAAAGACATTTGAAATTGGGCGGGTATACAGAAATGAGGGTTCAAGTCCAGAACATTTACAAGAATTTACTAATATGGAATTTTATTGGGCTTATGCTGATTATAAAAAAGGGATGGACTTTGTAAAAAAAATGTATATTCATATTGCACAGGAAGTTTTTGGGACAACTGAATTTGAGAGTAGAGGTCATAAATTTGACTTAGTAGATGAGTGGGTGGAGATTGATTATCAAGATGAAGTAAAAAAGCAAACAGGAATTGATATTTTGATAGCCACAGAGGAAGAAATGAAAGAAAAATTAACTGAACTAGATGTTAAATATGATGGAGAAAATAAAGAGAGATTGATAGATAGTTTATGGAAGTATTGTCGTAAAAATATTGCTGGTCCAGCTTTTCTGATTAATCATCCAAAGATTGTAGCTCCATTAGCAAAAGTTAATCCACAAAATCCAGATACTGTAGAAATGTTTCAACCAATTATTGCTGGTAGTGAGATGGGGAGAGGATATTCTGAATTAAATGACCCAATTGATCAAAGGCAGAGATTTGAACAACAACAAAAGTTGAGAGATGCAGGAGATGATGAGGCACAAATGGCTGATTATGATTTTGTAGAAATGCTTGAGTATGGTATGCCACCGACATGTGGTTTTGGTGTGGGTGAACGATTGTTTGCATTTTTAGAGGACAAAACTCTCAGAGAAGTAACACTATTTCCACTTATGAAACCTCGTACAAAAGATGATGTTGGAGAATCTGAAGAAAAATAAAAAAAGTGTGATACCTTTCGGGCGTAAGTCCAAATATGGAGTTCGCCGAACCGTTATAATTACGGTTGCCGCTTAGTCAGGAATAGTTATCCCGAAAAGTCGGACAGGTATCACACTTATAATTACTATAGAATAAAAAAATAAATAAGTAAAATTTATGATAGACAAAAAATTTGATGGATTAGCTGATTTTATTTATGAGGCTGGCATATTGGACAGGACTCAGAGGAGTGGGTTTTGGTTTTTGGGAACTGGTAAACAAAATGTCGCTGCTCATTCATATAGGACAACAGTCATTGCTTATGCACTTGCACAAATGGAGGAAAATGCAGATGAACATAAAGTGTTAACTATGGCACTTTTTCATGATTTTGCAGAAGCACGAATTTCGGATTTGAATTATGTGCATCAAAAATATGTAGAAGTTGATGAAGAGTCAGCAATTGAAGATGCATTTGGACAAGTGTCCTTTGGTGAAGAGGTAAAAAAAGAATTATCTGAGCTAGAAGCAAAAGAATCGCTTGAGGCTCAAATTGTCAAAGATGCAGATAACTTGGAATTATTAGCAATGCTCAGAGATGAACAAGAAAAAGGCAATGAGAGAACAAAAGATTGGATAGTAACATTATTAGAGAGGTTAAAAACTGATAATGGTAAGAAATTAGCCCAGCAATTGATGGAGCGACATCCAGATGATTGGTGGTTTGACAGAGGTGGTGATTGGTGGGTTAATCGTGATAAAGACAAATTATAAAGGACTTTTTTCAAGGCAAGTCTTTCGTCAAAGTATTATAATGAAAGTATAAATAATATAAAACTATGAATGATGTGATAAATGATAAAGAATTAAAAACTGTTGTTGAAATTTTAAAAAAGTTGGAGCCAGGTATATTGCCATTTGATATTTTTCATCAATTTGCGAGACTATATGTAACACCAATAGTTGAAGTAGTTCCTCTCAAAAAACAAGTCAATGGAGATATTACTACCATTTTATTGCGCAGAGATATAAATGATCCAGTTTGGCCAGGTATGCAACATACTTCAGGTACAGTAATTAGAGCTAGTGATAAAGCAGGGAGTTTTGAAGATGCTTTTGATAGAATAATAGATGAATTGTGTGGACTAGAAATTGAGGGCAAGCCACAATTTGTAACATATAAATTGCACAAGGTAGATAGAGGAATGGAAATGGCAATGATATTTTTTGTAGAATATAATGGAAAAATAAAGTGTGGAGATGAAGTTAATGTAAATAAATTACCAAAAGATATTGTCAAAACGCAATTAGAATTTATTAATGAAGCAGTGAATAAATTTAAAAAAGGAAAGTAAAAAATTTAAATTATGAAAAAAATTTATTTAACATCACAATTTATAAGTGTTGCAGAAAAAATTGCAAAAGACATTGGTTTGCAAAAACCAAAAACTGCTTTTATTTATACTGCTGCAGAACAGGAATATTTGAGTGATGATTGGTTTTTGAAATGTAAGCAGTCTTTGATTGATAATAATTTTAGTATAGTTGAATATAGTATTACAGGAAAGACTATCAAGAACATGATGAGTTTTTTTGTTAATATTGATATTATTTTTGTTTGTGGTGGTAACACATTTTATTTATTGGAAAAAACAATAGAGTCTGGATTTGATAAGGTATTGTATAAGATATTAAAAGATAAAATATATATTGGTCATTCGGCAGGTTCTGTTTTGCTGGGTAATTCAGTTGCTTTAAAATCAAATCCACCACAGACCAGTTTAACAAATTTTGATGGATTGAAGATAAGTAATTTTACTATTGTACCACATTGGGGCAAGGTGGACGCAAAAGAAGCTAAACTTGCATTGTTTGAAAAAATGTATGATTTGGGAGATAACGTGATACTTTTAAAAGATGGTTCCTATATTTTTACAGATGGTAATAATTATCAGATAAGATAGCTTTGTATGAGAAAAATTATTTATAAAGGTAAGTATTTGACTATGTCTACAGAAGATGTGGATGGGCATATCTATGAGCGTGTTAGTGTGCGTAGCGGTGTGCGAGTTTTGCCTATTGAAAATGGTAAAATGCTTTTTATCAAAGAATTTAGAAAACATGAAGGAAAGGCAAGATTAAAATTGATAGGTGGCTGGAGGGATAAGGAGGATTTGACATCTCTGGAAATTGCAAAAGAAGAATTACGAGAAGAAATATCTATGAAAGCTAGGAACTGGTCAAAGTTCTATACATATGAAACGTCTAGTGGTACGATAGAGGAAAGTGTTGATTATTTTGTGGCACAGGACTTGGAAAAATTACCACCACAAAAAAATCCAGATAGTGACATAGTGGAAGAAATTATATTTTTGAATAAATTAGAATTAAAAGAAAAACTAAAAGCAAGAGAAATTATGTGGGACAAAGATATAACAGTAGCGCTGATGTTTTTTGAATAAATTAGAATAGTGACTAGGTTGATATTTGCGAAATATAAAAATGTGCGAAAGGTTTTTAAACGATTAGGTAGTTATGCAGTAACAATTCCTATAAAAGATGGCTCGTGAGATGAAATTAAAAGACGGACAAAAAGTAGAATTTGATTTGAAGAGAAAAAAGTTAATTATAAAAGATTGGAAAAAATAAAATAAGTTTTAAATTGAAAGCTTTAGTTATCTAACTGTGTAGTTTATTGTATTAGTGCTACTCACTAATATACCAACTACTAATATACTAAAATACAAACATATGAAAAAGGTAATGATATTTGGGACTTTTGATGGGTTGCATGATGGTCATCGGGCGTTATTTGCTCAGGCTGTTGAACATGGTGATTGGGTTATAGTAGTAGTTGCACGAGACGAAACTGTAAAAAAAGTAAAAGGCAAAACACCAAAATATGATGAGTGTGATAGAATTGCTCAGCTATTGCAAATTGATGTACTTGATGATATAATTATGGGCTCTTTAAATAAAGATAAATGTGATGTCATACGGACTAGTAAACCAGATGTAGTAATGATAGGGTATGATCAACAATATTTTATAGACGAATTATATGAATTAGCTGATGAAGATGATCAGGATTTTGTAATAGTAAGAGCGAAGGCGTATGAACCGGATGTATATAAATCTTCATTATTAAATAGATGATGTTATATTTTGTAGCTTTATTTTTGTTTGTAGAAATAATATATTAATTTTTTTGTGTATAATGATAGTTGATGATGTGACAATCGAAGCAAAAGCAGGGCATGGCGGAAGCGGTGTTGTTCGTTTTTCACGAATTAAATTTGAACAAGGCCCTACTGGTGGTGATGGTGGCAGGGGTGGAAATATTATTCTGAAGGGAGTTTCAGATTTAGGAGCTCTTAGGCCCTTTCGGCATAAAAAAAATATAAAAGCCGGAGTAGGAAAAGATGGTGAACAAAATACACGTTCTGGCAAAAATGGTGAAGATGTAATAATACCAGTGCCAGTTGGGACAGTTGCTCATGATTTAATAAATAATAAAGATTATGAGATTATTGAAGTCGGACAAGAAGCTATTGTTGCGCGTGGTGGTAATGGAGGATTTGGTAATCACCACTTTCGTTCAAGTAAAAATACGACACCAGAACATGCAAATCAAGGTAAACCAGGAGATAGAATACAATTACGATTAGAATTAAAAATGATAGCTGATGTGGGTTTTGTTGGATTACCAAATGTTGGTAAATCTAGTTTATTGAATGAACTCACTAATGCTTCTAGTAAAGTGGCCAATTATCATTTTACAACTCTTGAACCACATTTGGGAGTTTATTATGGTTTAATTTTGGCAGATATACCAGGTCTTATTGAGGGATGTGCTGATGGCAAGGGGTTGGGACATAAATTTCTCAGGCATATTGAGAGAACTCGTGTATTATTTCATTTTGTAGATGCTACCAGTAAAGATCCAGTTGCAGATTATAGAGCAATTCGTAAAGAATTAGAAATTTTTAATCCCAAGATGCTTGAAAAACCAGAATGGATAATTGTAAGTAAAATTGATGATCAGGATGAGAAAAAGGTAGAAAAAATTGTAAAAGATTTAAGAAAAGAGAATAAAAAAGTAGTGACACTTTCTATAATAGATGATACAATGATGCAAAGCGTGGTAAATATACTAAATGATATAGAGAATAATAAATAATATGCGATGAAACAAAAGTTTTGGATACATAATAAAATATATTTCATTATTTTTTTAATAATACTTGTTGCTACAAGTATTTTTGGTGTTGGTTATTTTTATTTTCAACAACAAATTAATAAATCAAATTCACAAGTACAACAAAATTTAGAAAAAGCAAAACGTACATTGGAAGCGATTCCAGTTTGGCACAAAAAAATTCAGACAAAACAAGAGTTAAAATTTGGTATTATTACTGATACTCATGTGGAACCAAAAAATGTTGGTACGCCAATTCCTGCTTCACAAATGCAACCAATCTATGCATTTGTAAAAGATATGCTTTCTTATAAACCAGAATTTATTGTTAATCTAGGAGATGTTATAGATGGTAGCCATGAAACTCCACCAGTTGGAATGTTTGGATTGCGAAGCGTTAAAAAGGCGATGAAAAGAGTTGGAGTCCCAACATATTTTGTGATTGGTAATCATGATTTGAGAAGTGTGACTAAAGAACAGTTTAGGGAAACTTTAGATATCCCTGATTTCGAATATACTTTTGATGTTGGTGATTATAGATTTGTGATTTTGGATGCCAATTATTTAAGAGATTATACATCACGTTCACCAAATTTACCAAAAAGATATATACCTGGCATTGTTCCACCAGATAATATCAAATGGTTAAAAGAACAATTAAAGACAGATAAAAGAGTGATTGTTTTTATACATCAAGGAGTCTTTGCAACAAGAACTCCTGGTGATATCAAAAAACGAAAGAAAAATAATGATGATGATTATCGTTTAGAAGAACAAGAAGTTAATGAAATTACAGATAAAGATTGGGCAAAAAAAACTTATAAATTTAAAAGCTCTGTTCAAAATGCAAATGAATTGCGCAAAATTTTTGATGAATATCGAGTGAGTGCTGTGTTTAATGGGCATATGGAGGCAAGAAGATTTGAAAAAACTAGATGGACGTCTTTTTATTCACTTACTGGTACAAGAAAAAGTAAAACTTTTCCAAAGTCATTTTATGAAGTTGATATCAAAAATGGAATACCAAATGTAACAATGTATTATACACCAAAATATCAAAATCAAGCAAAACAGGTAGATTTTGAAGATAAAAGTAATATTATAAGAGAACGACATACATTAGTTAAGGGTGGTGCAGGGTTAGAATGGAATGATAAAAAGTGGATTGTGGTTGGTGGTGAGCGTGGAATAGTGTTTGCTGATGACATGCGTCAATATATAAACAAAAGTGAACTTGAAGGAATTGCTATGTGTAATCAAAAATATTATATTGGCAAAGAAGATAAAAATGAGTTATTAATACTTGATAACAAGTTTAAAGATAATGGAAATATATCTTTAGACGATTTAGGTAAAAATATATCAATAGAAGGTGTCGCTTGTGCAGAAAATAATAATTTGCATGTCATCACAAAAGATAATATTTATAGAATTGATTTAAGTGGCAAATTGCAAAGTGTTATCAAACTTAAAGATAAAGAATTATCTTTCGCAGATTATAACCAGGGGATACTGTATGTTATATCAAGAAAAGATAATGTAATTTTGTTATTAAAAAACGATACAATTATAGATGAAATCCCAATTAAACAACAAGGTCAAGTACGTGGCATAAAAGCTTCATCACAAATTATAAATATTATTTTGTAATTGTAATTTAATATGAAAAAAAATATTGGTATTATTTTGATTGTGTTTGTCATTATTTTTTGTGGCGGCCTTTCTTTTTATAGTCTTAAAACTTTAAATTCAAACAAACAAGTACAACAAAATTTAGAAAAAGCAAAACGTACATTGGAAGCGATTCCAGTTTGGCACAAAAAAATTCAGACAAAACAAGAGTTAAAATTTGGTATTATTAATGATACTCATGTTCATCCAGTACGAATAAATAGAGAAGATAAAAGTAAGAATTCAAAAAGAAAATTAAAAGAAAAAGATGTTGCTCCGATACGAAATTTTGTCTCTCAAATGAATAAATTTGAACCCACAATGGTGGTGCACTTGGGCGATGTGATTGAAGGAACAGGGGACAAAGACTATGTAGGTGTAATAGGCATAAAACTTGTAAAGGAGGAATTAAATAAAATTAATGTGCCAATTTATTGGGTGTTAGGCAATCATGATTTAAGAAGTGTAACGAAAGAACAGTTTAAAGAAGTTTTACAATTAGATTCTCTCTTTGAAACTTTTGATATTGGGGATTATAGGTTTATTATAATGGATGGCAATTTCAATCCAGAAGGAGGTTTTCCGAGTCCAAAGGGAAATAAATTTATACCCGGTTATGTACCAAAAGATGAAATCAAATGGCTCAAAAAACAGTTGGAAACAGATAAAAGGGTATTTGTATTTTTGCATCAAGGAGTGTATACACATAAACTTAAAGGAGATTTAAAAAAAAATGATAATAATTTGTCTGAGGAAAAATATAAAATGAAACAACCGATTGTTAATTCTAAAGAGTTAAGAGATATTTTTAAAGAATATCGTGTTGATGGATTTTTTAATGGACATATGGAGGCGCGTTATTATGAAAAAAGTGATTTTACTAATTACTATTCTTTTACTGGCACAAAAAAGAGTGAAGATTATCCAGATTCTTTTTATGAAGTTGATATAAAAAATGGCGTACCCGATGTTACAATGTATTATATTCCACCTAACTCAACTCAAATCAAGAAAGTAGATTTTGAACAAATAGATAAGAATTAAATATTTTTATGTAGTTGCTTAATTAAGGTAATAAGTGTATTATTTAAGTATAATATTAAAAATACATAAAGTGTATGGGGAGTTTTTTAAATTTTATTTTTTGGTTAATAATCATTTATATTGTTTTGATTAAGGTTGTTAATAAAATGAGAGGGCAAATGGGTGCTCCCAATATGTTAAATAATCCTTTAAAACCTTTGGTAGATGGAATAATGGATTACTTTAAAAATGATAAAAAAGTTAAGACAGCATCATATACTGATGCGTCCAGTAATAAATTTATAAATATAAATAATATGAAGGGAAAAATTTTATGGGGGGTCGGTATATTTATCTTACTTGTAGTCGTGATGAATATTTTTGTAGTAATTCCTGTCGGCGAAACAGGTGTCGTGTCTTTGTTTGGTAAGGTTAGAAATAAAGAATTGTCTTCTGGTTTGCATATTGTGAATCCTTTGGTGCATATCGTTCATATGAGTGTGCGGACGGAAGAATATACCATGAGTGTGACACATGGCGAAGGGCAAAGAGTTGGAGCAGATCAAATTAGCGCTCTCACAAATGAAGGACTGCCAATAGATTTGGATATTACAGTTTTTTATCATTTAAATGAGAATAAAGCTTCGGATGTATATAGAGATTTAGGGTTAAGTTATCAAGAAAAAATTATTCGTCCAGAAATACGAAGTACAATTCGTGAGATTATAGCAAATTATAATGCAAAGGATGTGTATAGTGAAAAACGTGCAGAAGTATCTCAAAAAATTCAAGAGAGGATGATAAAATCAATTGAACCAAGAGGAATTACTGTAGAACAAGTATTACTACGAAATGTGACACTGCCCAAAAAATTATCAGCAAGCATCTCGGAAAAACTACAAGCAGAACAAGAATCTCAAAAATATGATTTCATCTTGGAAAAAGAAAAGAAAGAAGCAGACAGAAAAAGAATAGAAGCCGAAGGTCAAAGAGACGCTCAAACAACAATCGCAGAATCATTGACTCCAAAATACTTACAATATTTGTATATCAAAGAACTAAAAGATCGAGAGGGAACAATCTATGTACCAACAGGCAGTGATGGATTGCCACTGTTCAAAAGTGTACAATAATGGAGATTTGAAATAAAATATGGATCCAAAAATACCATTTCAGAATAAATTGCAAGAAAAATATGTAGGTGTCAAAAGAAAGGCTGATGGGACTTTTGATTATTCAGAAGCAGCTGTATTTCAGGGTATTAATGCAAAAAAGGATATTGAGAAAAAAGTTGAACAAAAACCAGAAAAATTGTTCAGAGCTTTTACTGTACATCCAGAAGAACTTTCTATAGAATTGTTTACACAAACATTAATTCCTCAAAATATTAATTCTGAAGATGAAACAAAAGTATTTGATGGAAATGAAAAGGGTGTGTATATGTCTACAAATGAACTGATGGTAGAAGATTTTTATTCTAATGGTCGTGGGTGGGCTAATCCATATCTAAAAGTTCCACAATATAATACGAAAAGTAGGGGATTTGTGGATACAATACAATTACCTAATTGTGGTATAGTATTAGAGATTGATACAACGGACTTAAGGATTCGTAAGCCTGAAATTGCAAAATATCTTGAAACGGAACACAATAATGGCATGGAAGGGAATGAATGGATTGCAGATGAGATTGATTCAAATCATTATCATGTGAAGAAGCTAATTTTATCTAGATATGCACATGATAGGAATCGTTTTGTGGTGGAAGTTAAAGATAATACTCCAGAAGCGTTACAAAGTGCTATAGATATAATTAAAGGAGAATTTTATAAAAGGAAACGAGATGCACAAGAGTTCAAAAATTTTTTAGTTACCCTAAGTGAAGAAGATAGAAAAAAGCCAAATAATCTTATAAAACAAAAATTTCAAAAATACAAAATAGATAATATATAAAAATTGTAATTTAAATTAAAATTATGTTAGTAAAAAAATCACAAGCAAAACAAGTTTCAAATTCAGATAAATGTACTGTTTGAGAATATGACACAAAAACCAAAAATTTTAATGTCGCTACAGCATTTATTGATGGGAGATTTCCAGATGAAAAACGTGTAGTTAATCTTGAATTAGAAGAGATTTATTATGTACAATTAGGCTCAGCTACAATTCATTCCGAAAAAGGTGATTTTGAAATCCAAAAAGGAGATGTGTACCTTTTTGAAAAAGGAGAAAAATTTTGGCTCGATGCAGATAAATTGTCACTTGTAGTAACATGTGCACCAGCATTTGATCCAGCACA
>CAZHQB010000025.1:0-15509 GCA_964534895.1 uncultured Micavibrio sp. | reverse complement strand
GGTTGCTGTCGCCGTCCGGTTTTGAATTTAAACTAGGGCGCAAAAACCCCCTCGCTCGTGTTTTCATGGACACGAGGACAGTTGAGGCTTCTGGAAGGAGGAGTGCCATGAAAAAATATAAAACAAGATGTGGAGGAACCATCGTGGTTTCTCACAAGACAGAAGAGCACCTTCGGGCTCACCCGGAGGTGCAGGAAATCCTTGCCGAGACCATCGGCAAGGTATCTCTACCCAAGAGTGGCGAGTTTCTCGCCACCGAGGTGGAGATGAGCCGAACCGTCGGCCTCTCCGGGTGCGTGGAAGCGCCTCGGATTGAGGTTGGAGACAAGGCTTATTTCGCCCAGAGGATTGGGCGGAATAAGCCGACCCGGGTGCTCCCGGGAGCACGGGGAGCTGAAACCACGAAGGTTGTGGTTTTGGCCTTTCCAGCGCAGGAGGAAACCAGCACTTACGTGTTGGTAACCTCGTGGATAGGCACCCTGGCTTCTAAAGAGCCATGGGATGCCAACATCCGCTCCCAGGAAGAGCGCCAGGAGTCCCTGGACTTCTGGTGTTCCCATGCTCTCATTCACGACCCCGAAGTTATGGGGACGGTGTTTGAGAGCTCTTGGGAAGAAATTCTCGGGAGCTAATGGTTTCGGGTATGCAACCCGATGAGTGGGGACCGGTGTGAAGCGATAAGCAACCGGCGAGACCACATTGCATCGAGGATGGCTCCTCGTTAAAAACCCGTGATCTACCCACGCGAACTGAATTTTCAGGACATAGAGGGTAGATCTCTATGACTCCTGGGCGGGAGCTCATCTGGGAGCAGGTTGAGCAGGCCACCCGAGAGGTGTCTCGTCGAATGCGGAGATAATCTCCGCGACCTTTCTCTAAGCAAAACGGGGCTTAGGAAAAGGTGAAATATCCGTTAAGGTTTTTGTGTCTTTCCCTTTCTGCTTTGGTGGATAAATTAGAAGACTCCTTTACTGATCAGAGATGGAGGTTAATCTCAGATTATTTCCCCAAATAATTTTGGGAAAGGGTTATTTCGGGAGCAAGTTTCAGTGGTTTTGAAACTTCTGCTCCCACCTTTTATCCAGTGTTTAATTTTTTGAATTGAGATTGAGTACTGATTGAGGGTGATAATAGTTCTTTACAATTAAACACAACAAAGTTCCTAATGAGCTTTTGGGAATTTAAGGTTTAGGTTTTTTTAAGATAAAATTCTTTAAATTTTTTAAAATTTTTTATAGATTTTTTCTTAAATTTCTAAAAGCTCATTGGGAGCGAATTATTTCAAAACTAGACATCAATAAAAAAGGTTGCTGTCGCCGTCTGGTTTTGAATTTAAATTTAGGGCGCAAAAACCCCCTCGCTCGTGTTTTCATGGACACGAGGACAGTTGAGGAATCCGAAAGGAGAATAACATGAAAAAAGTATCAATTGCTGGTTGGAACTATGAGGTAGCAAGTAAATTGCTCAACCAAAAAGAAGCTGAGCAATTAGTGGGATGGTTATTTTGTTGCCATTACCACCCATTAAAATTAGAAGAATCAAAAAAACTTTTTGCACTAAAAGAAGGAGTGCAAAAAGCGATAAAATCTTCTAACCCGGTAGATATGTTGTATAAAGAAATGTGTAACATATTGGACAATTTGTTGGAGGATAAAATAACAATACAACCACCAAATGATAACTATTATTCCATTATGGCAATAGTACCTGCATTGTTTGTGGATTATATAAGTGATGCGGGAGAATGGGAATCGTGGTGGTGTCCCATGGAGAGCTCTATCGTCGATCAACGATGGATAGAGTATATGACAACACAGAAGAACAATGAACTGATTGAGTTTATTGCTTCTTTGGATAGAAAAAAAGTCCGTTCATCGTTGTGGTATACATACGATGAGTCGGATATCAACCTGCTTGGCAGGTTTTGGGAAATTATCAGCTATTAAAAAACCTCCTGATAAATTGTATGTGGTTTATACAATTTGTCAGGAGGTAATCTGTCCGTGAGTGTGTACTTACGCTGATGAGTCGGAAACGACGAAACAGGTTTAGGGAGAGTTTTTTGGTGGTAGATTGATTTTAAATAAAAATGTTATATTGGCTGGTTTAAATATTAATTATAATTTTGTATTATTTTAAAGATAATACAAAAACTCTCTCCTTGAATTATAATTAAGTTTTATATTTACCAGTCAATATAACATTTTTAAAATGATACATCGATAGATTTTTCTGCACTGGCAATATTATCAGCCTTATCTGTTAAGATTGCTTTTATTTTTAGAGTCGTATTATTTTGATTTTCTGGGATTGTGTATTCAAAAGTAGTCTCTTTTGATGTATTAACATTTTTATCATTTACAAAATATTCAATTTTATTTATACCATATTCTGTATCAATATTTACTTTAATTTTTAAAGCATGTGAATTTGTAGAATTTGGTATTGACAACGAAATTTTAGTATTATATTTTTCAAAATCTTCTTTTTTACAGTCTTTGGGTTTTTCATCAAAAATAATCTTGTCATCATATTCTTTTTCATAATATTTGCGTACTCCTTTTTCCCAATTTTTATATTGTGGATCATCCTTTGGGTGTTCTGGTTTATCTCCTTGTGGATCATCTTTAATTACATAATACAAAATGTTATGTACATCAGCAAAATATCTTTTCTTTTCTTTGTTTTTTGGACAGTATTTATTTGATTTACAGTATTTATTATTTTCACCAGGTATTTCACATACTTTAATTTTTTTAATTTCAGGTAATTCACCATCTAAAATATCTTTACCAGTTTTAAATTCATCTTTGTCATATTTTGGAAATTTTTCATCTGATGAATTAGGATATGCTTTTAATAAGAATTCTCTAAAGATTGGTGCAGAAGCGTTAGCGCCAACTCCACGACTGTTCATTGGTCTATTATCGTTATTGCCACTCCAAACACCTATGGCCACATTAGGAGTATAGCCGACAGTCCAAGCATCTCTGTTTTCATTTGTTGTACCTGTTTTTGCAGCTACTGGACGATTATCAAATCGTAAGGGGTTGTTTGTGCCAAAGGCATCAACTCTGTATTTATTTGTAGATAAAATATGAGAAAGCATAGATACATATTTTTTATCTACGATTTGTTCTCCTGCAGAATCATGAGCTTTTTCTATTATGTTATTTTTTTTGTCTTTTATTTCTAGAATAAATCTTTTGTCATGTTTTATTCCTTCATTCGCAAAAACAGAAAATGCTGCAGTATGATCAACCAATTTTACCTCACCACCACCAAGTACAACAGATAGTCCATATCGTTTAGGATTATTTAAACTTGTGATACCAAGTGATTTTGCAAATTGGATAACTTCTTTAGGTCCTGCTAAATATAATGTTTTAACTGCTGGAATATTTAAAGACATTCCAAGAGCCTTTTTCATTTTTAAAGGTCCGTGAAATGTTCCATCATAATTTTTTGGAGCATAATCGTCATCACCATTGCTAAATTTAGTCTCTACGTCATATAGTATTGTTTCAGGAGTATATCCTTTTGTGAAGGCATAAAGATATGCATAAGGTTTAAATGAAGAACCTGGCTGTCTGTCGCTAATTGCTACGTTTACTTGTCCATCTATTTTTTCATCAAAGTAGTCTCTAGAGCCAACCATAGTTAATATGTCGCCATTTTTTGGATCAATGGCAACTAATGCTGAATTTTCTGCATTGTATTTTTTTTCATTTTCCAATGCTTTATCATGTACTATTTGTTGTGCTATTTGTTGTTTGTTCCAATCTAAGGTTGTAATAACTCTCAAACCTTCTTTTTCTAAATATTCATTACCATATTTTTCTTCTAAATAATCACGTACATACATTACAAAATGTGGGGCTTTAATATTTTCTGTATTTTTTGTCAACTTAGCAAAAACATCTGTTTGTTTGGTGTTATCAGCTGTTTCTTGCGATATAAATCCAAGTGAGGCCATTTGGTCTAGAGCATATTCTTGTCGTGTTTTTAGACGTTGTCTATGTGAGCCGTAAGGAGAAAATCGAGATGGAGCTTTGGGAAGAGAAGCAAGGATTGTGGCTTCATCGAGTGTTAAATCTTTTGCATGTTTACCAAAGAACGTTTCCGAAGCAGCCTCAATTCCATACGCATTTGAACCATATGGAATTTCATTTAAATACATGCTAATAATGTCATCTTTAGAAAATTTTAATTCAATTTCAATTGCAAGGATTAATTCTTTTATTTTTCTTGAAATACTACGCTCGTTAGTTAGTATTGAGTTTTTAACAAATTGTTGTGTTATAGTTGAGCCTCCTCGGCCATTTCCGATATGAAATATATTGGATAAAACAGCATTAATAACTCCTCTTACGTCAAATCCATGATGATGATAAAAGTTATGATCTTCAAGTGCAATTGTGGCTTGTTTGATTACTGGTGGAATTTCGTTTTTTGGTATGATTGTACGTTTTTCTTCGCCATGAATATCATATAGAAGCACTGTACCTGTCCTGTCATATATTTTTGTGCTCTCATTAATTGCTCTAGTATTTACTCGGCCCGGTTCCGGAAGATCTTTGGCAAAATAAGCAAAAACACCGATAATGCCCAATAGCCCAATAGCAAATAGAATTCCACATAACTTTAATATGAAAATAAATCGCTTTTGCCATTTATTTTTTGTTAATTTTTTGTGTCTTTTATTTTTTTTCTTCATGGTATTTTCTGATAAATATATAGGACCCGTTTGTGGTTTTTTATAAATTTTTTCTTTTTTGAGACGCAAAAATATTAACAATGCATTAAATTTTTTAGATGTCAGTTTTTTTAGATGTCTGAAAGATAATACAAAAGATTTTTTGTATCTTTGAAAAAAACATTTATAACATTGTGTACGTGATTTTATATTAAAGTCGCGTTTAGAATACATTTTCTTCATATATTTATATAATACACTTTTTAATCAAAAATGAAAAATTGTTTGCAATTAAGTATATATGGAGAATGTTATTAAGTAAAGCGTTATTTTTCTAAATTATCAAGTTCTTCTTTTGTAATATTTAGTTGACTAAGTATCCAAATATGTCTTGGATTTGTAGGATCGTATTTTCCCATCATAAAACTATTTTCTGCAGAAGCATCACTTTTGATAAGGTTTAGAACCTTGACATTATTCTCACGGTAAACCATATCCTTTGTAAAACATGCTCCAGGCATTTGACAAGACGTGCCTCGAAAAGTCCGTACACACCTATTCCATGCAAAATCCTGAGCTTTCTTTATAGTTTTTCCATTGGCTATATGATAATTTTTTATAATTTCAAAAACATCTTTGAAATTATTGTCAGGATTATTTGCAAGTGCTATTGCAAAGTATCCAATAAATCCAGAAAAATCTTTAGCGCCATCAATTTTTTGTTCTTGATATGTGGCAACACCTTCATCATCTTTTGATCTATCAAGTCCTAATCCGAGAAGTCTTAATTTTGAGCGTTCACCATTTTGACGCCTTAATGCATGTGTGCCTATTTCATGAGCTATAAGTTTTTGCAACTGTATATTCGTTACTTCTCTTTCAGTTGGTATTCGTATTTCTTTTAATTCTTGTCCAACATTGACTGCGGTATATTCATCACTAACGAGAACAGACCAACCTTCCAGTCCATATTTTTGTAAGGCAGTTTCAAATCTGTCTTTCATTGCACTAGAATCATATTTTGTATTTTGTGTAGGTGTGTCTGTGATACCAGTTGTTTTTGGAGGCTCAATGTATTTACTTTGTTGTATGGGTGTAATTTTGTCAAAAACAAATTGAGCGGCCTTTTTTTGTTCGTCAGAACTTGATGGATTATTTAAAACATTCGTCATTAAAGACATAGTGTTGTCCATCGTGTATCCAGTTATGTCATCTTCTGGTTTACCATATATAAATTGTGCATATCTCTTAAAACGTTTGTCATCACCGTTTTTTGTTGCACGTAACATGCGCAATTCAGCAAGTTTTTCGTTTATTTTCCATTTATATACATTTTTTACAATATCGTGTTGCTCCTGTGATAAAATATCTGCTTTGAGCTGTAATAAATTAGACTCATAGCCGTCAAAATCAAATTCATCTAGGCGAGGATAATCTAGCGTTGGAGCATCAACATCTCCATTTATAAAGCGCTCTTTTTGACGAGTTCTTTCTTCTTTGTTTCCAATTAAATATTCATATGCTTGAAATGCGGCATTTTCATGAAACCTATCATACCATTGTGCATCCAAGGGTTGTTGTGTTTCTGCTTTATGTATTGATGTTATGATTTTATTTTCATTCATAAATCTTTGTGAAAATATTATTTAGATAATATAGTAACTTTTAGTATTATATTTTATAAGTTATTCATTCAATAATGCTTTTATAATTTGCTTTGTAACATTTATATTAGTTGCTTGTTCGAAGCCTTTGATTTGTGGCGAAGTATTAATTTCTATAGCATAGTAACTACTATCATTTTTTATAAAATCTATACCTGCCATAAATAATTTAGATTTTTTCATAATTTGTTTGCTCATTTTTTCGATTTCAATAATATTATCAACAATTTCTGCTTTGCCACCTAATGAAATATTAGCCTTAAAAGAATTATTCTGTGCTGTTCTCTTGATGATTCCAAGTATTTTATTTTTAATACATAGCACACGATAATCAGTGCCATAACTTTTTTGAATAGGTTGTTGTAAAATGATGGATATGTTGCGTGGAAATATAGATTTAATGGTGATATTTTTGCCCATTTTTTGAATGAAGTCTAAAATTTCGTTTTCGGTATTAACAATTTTAACAAAATTACCACCAGAGCCAGTTGTTCTTTTTATAATACAAGGAAATCCTCCAACAGAAGAGATTGTTTGCTGAAGTGTTTTGTGAGTGCTAATGAGGGCAGTAGTTGGGGTTGGGATATTATTTTTTTTGAAAAAAATAGCAGCATTAAATTTATCAGAGAGGTGCCATGTATTAGCTTGAGGAAATAAAATATCATTTCCAAACATCTGTATAACATAAATACTTTTATAAAAATTTCCAATGAAATATCCAATATTTTGGCAATTTCTTTTCATAAATGACATGGTTTTGATGCATTTTGTATTTAAGGATAATTGATCTACATCAACAAAATCAAATGAAACATTATTTAAATTGTTTATATTTTCTTTTATTTTTTGTATCCTGTATGAGTTATTATTACTTCCGATATAAAAGAATATAATATTCTTCATAGTATTAATTACCCTATTTAATTATTTGATTTATTGATTTTACAAAAAGCTCAAAATTTATTTTTTTAATTTTTTCTGTACCTACAATACGCAATAAATCAAAGCCAGGAGTTGTATTCATCTCTACAAGAATTGGTTTTTTGTTATTATCAAATATAAAGTCTAATGAATAGTGATTGTATGGAAATGTTGATAATTTTTTTGTAATATTTTTTGCTATTTTTAGTACACTTTTTGGTATTTTATTTTGTGGAACTAATACTGCATTTGCACCTTGATGGAAATTAGTAAATAGGGAACCTTCTTTGGCAATACGAGAAAGAGCATATACTAATTTATTATCTGTATAAATAAGACGCAGGTCAGCCACTTCATCTTTTTGTGAAAAACCAGGAATTCCTTTTGTGCTTATTATAAATTCTTGAGCAATTACTGGGTAGGTTAATCGTTTTTTTAGTGCATTAGTTTTTTTGCCAATAAAAATACCAAATCCACCAGAACCATGTAAAGGTTTTATAACAATTTGAGATCCTTTAATATTAGAGAAAGTGGCTTCAAGCTCTTTTTTATTATTAGCTAATAATGTTTTTGGCATATACTCACTAAATAGCATATACTGAGCTAATTTGTTGTTTGTGATTGTGCGAAATAATGGATGATTTAAAATTGGTATTTTGGTACAAATATTCATTTTGGCGTCAAATGTGATGTAATCATTTTTTCCGACAGTTTTATCATAAATAGCGTGAGCTTTGACGGGTTTGAAGACCTTTATCCATTTATTATTTTCAAAAGTCCATGCTTTTGAAAAAAAACCTGTATTTTTATCAAGCCACTTTATAGATGCTCTATAAAATTTTATATTGTAGTCACCAGCTCGATTGTACCAGTCTTCAAAAGATAATCTGGTTTCTTTACTTTTTTTGCTAAATGGCGTTTTTTTATTCCAGTCATCCATGCTATATATAATGATAATATTTTTTTTCATAATTTTATTATTAACCTTATTATTTATTATTATTTATGTCGGGGAATATTTCTTGCAACAAGAGTAATGAAACATCAACACCATTTCCTTCAACAATTGGTTTTTCATTGAGTATGTGTGCAGGTTTTGTATTTATTTCTAAAATGGTAAAATCATTATTTTTTGTTATATCTTTAGATATTAAATCAATTCCTGCATATTCCAAGCCAAGTAATTGGGTCGCTTGCACACATTGTTTTTGTAGCTTCTTGTTAATGATCTGTGTGCAGTCTATTGTGCGACCACCATTACTTATCATCATATCATTACGTAATATAACTTTCTGTGATTTTTTTGGAATTGAATTTATTGTGTAGTTATATTCTTTTAATTTATCTTTTGCAATATTATCTAATTTAATCGGGAAATCGGGAAGACGTTTTTTGTTTTGCGCTTTAACAAGTTGGTTAATAGATGATGTGCCATCTCCAATAACCGTTGCAGGCAGTTTTCTAACGCATGATATCACTTTGTTTTTTAGAACTAATATTCTGTATTCGTCACCAAAAACCATTTCTTCCATTAAGAAGCTTTTACTCTTAAGGGATGCATGGTTTTTTTGTTTATCTTTAAGGTATTGGATTGCTTGTAGTAGTTGTGATTGTGTAGTAATATTCCACGTTACGCCAAGCGCTTGTGATCCATCAAGGGGTTTAATAATTAATGGAATAGATAAGGCATTACTATTAAATAGTTTTAGGGCTTCTTTTTGTGTTTTAATACAAAACCCATTTGGAGTTGGAATATTATTTTCACGAAGTATTAATTTTGTTATTTCTTTATTAATTGTAAATTCACCCATCTGAATATTAAAGGGAATAAAGCCATTGTTTGAATAAACGGTTTTATCTTTGTGAGTTAACCGAAATAAGTTAACATGTTCTTCATATTTATATACCTGAACACCTAATTGAACAGCTTTTGTTATAAAGGCACGAAATCCTAATAATTTAATTTCTGATAATTTAACTCTCGATTTATTCATAGCTTATATTATTATTTACTTACATCCACTAAAAATTTGTATAGATTTTTTTTGCCGATTATCATATCATATTTTAAGTCGCTTCTGTCTGTTATATTTACATTGGTTAAAATTGTTTTGTTGTCTAGCGTGAATTTTAGTTTTATTACTGGGCGGATTGATGCGCCATTAGAAGAAAAAATAACATTGATTCCAGTAAGATCTGGTAATATATTTTTATATTTTTTTAAAAGTGCATCTGTAATTTTATTACTTTTACCACGTTCTAATTTGTATTCTGAGAAATCAATTCTTTTAAATTCATCAATTACATAACCAAAACCCAGTGCACGTGCCAAGTCTTTGTCAATAGAAGTTGAATAAGCTCCAGTGTCAATTTTTGCTTTAGTATTGATTTTTATATCATTTTTACCAAATAGTCTTACTTCTTCTGTTGAGCCTATAATTCTTTTACCACTCATACCTTCTAGTTCTTCTTCAATTTCACCACCAAACAGATTTTTGCCTACTGCGACACCTCGGAGTATAGATTTGATTTTCAAACCTTCTACGCGTTGAAGTCTTTCTTTGAGTCCAGACATATTAGCTACTTGAATCGAGAGACCCGGACGAGCATTAAGTTCTAAAAATACTGGTCCATTATCTCTATCAATCGCGATATCAGCTCCTAGAAATCCGAGCCCAGAAGCCTTTTGAGCCTTCACTGCAAGAGAAAGCATTTCATCCCAGTATGGAATTTTTATACCAGATAATAATAATCTTGTGTCCGGTACATATTCTATAAGTTTTGATTTGCCTTGTACTGCCGTTGTAGTCACACCTCGTGCCATATCAATTCCTACGCCAATACCACCTTGTTGGAGGTTTGCTTTACCTTTAGATTCTTTGGTAGGAAGACGAAGCATTGCCATTACTGGGATATTATTATATATAATTATACGGATATCAGGGATACCTTTGTAAGCGTAAGGACGAAATGTCTTTGATAATTTGAGACGTTCCTCAAAAAAAGCAATATCTGGTGTATTAGAAAGAGAATATTCACCATCAAGGATATGTCCAATATGTGTTTCCAAATCATCTTTTGTAATTGTTTTACCATTTCCTTTAATCCACACGTCAGTAGCTCCTTTTCGTTTTCCATATACAACTACGATGCCTTCTCCACCTAGCCCTCTATTTGGTTTAATGACAAAACTTGGAGGCAAAATTGACCAATCAAAATTTTCTAATGTTCGACGTGAAGAGATTTGTGCAATAAGACGAGGTACAGGTACACCTGCTTTTTTTAACAATTTTTTTGAACGAATTTTATCGTCTGCAAGTCGTTTCGCTTTTTTGAGATTATAGGGACGGATATATGTCAAATTTCTAGAATTCATCCCTAATATTTTTCTCCCAGCTTTTAATGTTTCAAACATGTATTTTTATTTAATCTTATTTAAAACATCACGGAATCGTAAATATTCATTAATTCGTAATCCAGTCCATTTACCAATAAATATGTTAATGGGAATAATTAAAAGCGTTGTGAGTGGATGAACTAATACTAGACTAATCATATATCTGCCAATAATTGTAGTTGGTGAGAGTATTATATATCCAATCAATGCAATGATAAGGGTTTCTATAGCTAATATAATTGCTGTCCGGTTTCCTTTTTCAATCTGCACGGTGACAAATTTTTCTACAAGCATAATTATTATAATAATTGGAAATATCGACATAGATGCAAAACCTGTCCTATGAAAATGTCCAGCGATTGCAAGTGTAAATATTACAGATAGTGTAACCACGGTTAAATTTATGGCGACTCGTGGTAGATATAATAGACGTAATTTTTTTAGTATATATCGCATACCCATACCGACGAAAAGAATAATTGCATAAATTGCAATTGCATACTTAATATCCCAAAAATTACGTTGAGCAATAAATACAAAAGCAATTGTGATAATAGATGGTGTGTAAATACCAAAAGCTTGAATTCCTATAATTTGACGCAAAACAACAACAATTGTAATGACAATAGGGAAAAGCAATAAAAGAGTGATAGTATCTGGATTGAGTTGTTGTTCAATTAAAAATTGTATAATAGGACTAAAATCAGTAGAATTCATAATATTTAATATAAAAGTTAGTTATTAATTTTTTTTGTATATAATCTAGAATTTATGTGACAAAGCGCTACCGCAAGTGCGTCGGCTGTATCATCTGGTTTTGGAACATTATTTAATTTTAGCACACTTTTTATCATTTCTTGCATTTGCTCTTTGTCAGCACGTCCATAGCCAGTCAAGGACTGCTTTATTTGCAGTGGAGTATATTCTGCAACAGTAAGTCCACCACTAAAACAAGTATGAAGTATTGCACCACGAGCTTGTGCAACGGAGATAACAGTTTTTGCATTTTTGAAATAAAACAACTCCTCCACACCAACTTCTTGAGGTTTGTAGGTGTCCAGCACTTCTAAAAGATTAGTTACAATTTCATCCAGTCTTTCACAAGTGGATAGCTCTTTATCTGTTGCAATGTGACCATAAGAAACAACTTTTTGTATATTTCCATGTTCATCACAATCCAAAACACCCCAACCAACAATAGCAGTACCAGGATCAATTCCAAGTATTCTTACCATATTTTTTATTTATTTTTAAAACAGTAAATCATAGCACATTTAAGCGATGTTGTCAAAGATTTCTGTGACATCATCAAGTTCTTCTATAAGCTCATAAAGTGATTGATATTTTTCTTTATTCTCACCATCTAATGTCACTGTCTGCGTTGGGTTATACACAAGTCGTGCTTCACTGATGGTATTTTCATCTGTATCTACCTTTTTCAAAATTTTATGTAGCTCTGTAGGTTTTGTAATAATTATTAGATTCTCTTCTTCCTCAAAAACATCTTCAGCACCAGCTTCTATAGCAATTAATTCAGCAGTTTCCATATCTTTTGGAATAATTGAAATATATCCCACAAAATCAAATTGAAAACTCACACTTCCACTAGGTACAAATTTACCATTATTTTTTTTGAGCGCGGTTTTTACTTCTGTAAGTGTTCTGTTGGTGTTGTCAGTTGCACAAGTGATAATCATAGCTACCCCGCCTGGCCCCATTGCTTCATAAGTAACTTCTTCAATTTTAGTGCCATCTTCTCCAGTGCCTTTTTTCATGGCTCTCTCAATGTTGTCTTTTGGCATATTAGCTTTTTTAGCTTGAGAAATGGCAAGCTTAAGAGCACTATTCATTTCTGGGTCAGCATCGCCATTTTGTACAGCAACCATGATAGCTTTTGCAATACGAGAAAAAACTTTAGAGCGCTTAGCATCTGCAACACCTTTTTTATGTTTAATAGTTGACCATTTACTGTGTCCTGACATAGTTTAGTAATTTAGTATATTAGCAAGTAGAATGTAGTGACAGAGTAATACTCTGTCACTTATATCATCCCACCTTTTTTTGATTTTTGCAATAGTTATGGATTTGTATTTATGTGTATTTTGCTTGACTTACATAGTTAATGTGGTATATTATCATATCAACTTTGTAAAACATGCAAAGAGTAAATTAACAATCAAATAATTGCAGATACATTCATAGAGATTTTTCTGTGTGAAATAAATAGATTTTTGGTGAAATTTTTTAGATATGTACCTAAAAAGTAAATAATAAAATTATATTAATGGAGGAATACCAAAATGGAGAGAAAAATTGGATTTTCGACAGGTGTCATGTTTCATAACTATTATGCGATGTCATTTGATATTGTTAATATTGCCTGTGACATAGGGTGTACAGCTCTAGAACTAAATATTCACGAAGCACCAAAACATGTTGATTCATTGCTAGGATTAGGTGATGATGATATTATGTTTCGACAGTATTTGTCGCGGGTAAATAATTTGGATTATTTATCATGTCATTTACCATGTAATATTTGTTACAGATATGAATCATCAAATGTAGAGAGGATATTGCAGAATGTCATTGTATTTAGTGGTATGACAAAGTTAGTCAAGTATGTCGTACTACACCCAGATCTTGTTGTGGATTGGGAAATTTTTGATGATTTTTCAATACCAATAGCAATTGAAAATATGGATAATAGAAAAAATACTTTTCGCACATTGCAGGAATTACGAGATTTTTTCCAAAAATATCCACAATTTAAATTGGTATTTGATGTACAACATTGGATTGTAAATAATAATGATATTAGTGCAATTCCAGATATTATTACTGAATTCAGTGATAAATTAGTGGGAGTTCATTTAAGTGGTGTTGGACAATCTAATAAATATCATGTCCCAGTGTCTAGGGCAAATCATCGAGAGCTTGTAGAGTCTTTGTGTGACTTACCTGCATACATCCCAATTATTTTGGAGGGAGTGTGTACAGATATTGATGAAATGGAACATGAATTTGATTATGTGACAAATATTTTAACGTGAGGAGAATTGAAAAGGTTCTCAAAAAAGTAATAATTGATTGGAAAAAGTCCTCAGAAAATAAATTTTCTGAGGACTTTTTAACAACACAAAAATTAAATTTATTAATTTTTGTGTTGTTAAAAGTAAAAGGTTCATAATATAGATTTTTAATAGGAGGTATGCAATACAGTTATTTTAGATATATTTTGTGAATAGATAAATAGCAAATAAATATAATTAGAGATTGAGGGTATTTATATTTAAAAATGATAATCGTAAATCCCACATTCAACAATTAAACGCAACACCCTTATAAATATCAACTTCATTCTCATAAAACATAGAAGTAACACCCAGATTTATTATACAGGAATAAGGTTCTCAATTCGTGATGTTTTTATATCACACTAGTAAGAACTTAAGTTTAGTGACCATGTCCACGTAACATCTATTTCTATTAATCGCAGAAGCTGGGCTTGTAGCCTAGGTCCGTCATGTTTTTGTGTCCATTACGTTTTCAAATATGTGAAACGGGTTACAAACCCGTTCCTGCAGCAGTTTCAAGTGTTACAAGTAATTGTTGAACTTAGGAAACTTTGCTTGACTTGTGTAGTTAATGTGGTATATTATCATATCAACTTTGTAAAACATGCAAAGAGTAAATTAACAATCAAATAAATAGGAGAAAAGCATGAAAAAGGAAAAACTTGAGATGGACACTGAAATCCAGCGAGCTTTTATTGTACAAAAAAGCGGTATTGCTGTGTTGCGCGCAAAGAAAACCAAAAATTGGTTTCATCTTAGAATTTCTGGAGACGTTATGAGGATAGATCTCTTTGATCCAAAGTGCAGAGGCGATATGAGAAGTCCTTTGTATGGTGCAAGATTACATATTCATAATGGTTGTTTGTATATTGCCAATAGATCAGTTAGCGCATTGCGTTTATCTGGTGGTGGTATCACACTTCAGACAGTTGTGGACATCATTTTGAGTTACAAAAAACAACATAACAAAAATAAGTTTCGTCATACAAATCCTAGAAATAGTGGGTACAATCTGGATGTTATAGCTGTAAATTGTAGGTGTTCTCGTAGAGATTTTTTTATGTAGGATAAATAAACTTTTATCTGGAAAATTCTGCAAAAGGAGAAATAAGATTTCTATAATAGATGAGATTGGATTTTGTGTTATGGGAATGTTGATTGGTATGGTAGTGTGTAAAATTTACTATACAAAAAAAAGACAACATAAAGTTGTTGGTCTTGTTGGTATTACAACAAAAATTGCCGATGATGTAGAAATGCCAACAACAAAATTAAACGACAAGGCTAATCTTGCAGGAATGGCAGAAAAAATCAACAGAATTGAATTATGGATAAAAAGATTTTCTGGAGATTTTAGCTTAACTGCCGATGGCAAGCTTGTGCCAGTAGCTTTATTGCCAACACGACCTTTGCCACAAATATCTTGTATACAAGCAGAATTAACCATTGATAATTCAATGATTAATTCAACGGATCATATGATTGAAGTTGTGTTAAGTTTAAGAGACGGCACTGGCAAAATGCCAGTAGTTGTATATACAAAAGATGATAAGAAAATAATACAGTTAGCTGATTATTATCAATTAACGCATGAGCCAGTATCCATGAAAGCTCTATTTAAGGAGGCTTGAGAATGTATAGATGCGAAACAATCAATTCAAGAACAGGCAAGTATTGTGGCAAAAAAGCCACTTATCTATATGCAACAAGATTTATCTGCAAAGAGTGTGCAGATAAACTTATAAAAAACGGTG
>CAZHQB010000024.1:13322-15798 GCA_964534895.1 uncultured Micavibrio sp. | reverse complement strand
CGTTGTCATGTAGATTTTGAGCATAGATTAGGTAATTATTGTTCCCGATATTTTTATTATGTTACGCCAGAACATCCAGTCAATCAATCACAAAATTGTGTAAGTACTTTTAATAGTGCTTATCAATTATTTAGACATTGTCTTGAAGGTACTAAAAGTATCTCTCGAGAGGAAACACGAAATACTTTAGGATGGAAAGATACACTGTGTTCTATGTCAGCATCAGAAACTAGGCACTTAAATAAATGGTATGATTTCCAGTGTAACTTTTACACAAAGAATAACCAAACAGGAGCGGTTTTTAATAACAGAGATTATAATTGTCATGCATTGAGATATGCTTCCTGCACAGGAAGTCTACCAACAGGAGCAACAAAATGTCCTGGTGATGAAGAAAATTTAACTGAAACTTTAGAATGGGCAAAGGTAGATAGTTGTACTAATACTAGAAAATGTGAATATACTATACTACCAAAATGTGGAACATGTTCACAGTTGTCTTTGACAAAAACAGATTGGGGAAATTGTACATTTTGCTCATCAGGTACATTACAAGGCTCACAACCACCTTTTTCAACCTCAGCTTCTTGGAAATGTGGCACAGGAAATACAATTATAGATTGTGGAGTAATATCAACATATTGTACTCAAAGAACATGTACAGCAAATGGAACATGTCAAGCAACTCCAAAAATAGCAAGTAATCTAAATCAATGTTCAAGCTCCTGTAGCTCAAATGCAGATTGTACACGCGGAAGAATAATAGAAACAAGACCATAATAATTTGAATTATAAATTATGTTTAAAAAAAATATAGTTATAATATTTTTAATGTGTATAATATGGACTCCGAAGCTTGTTTTTGCATTAAATGGAAGTAAAACATTTGGCGGTTTAGTAACGAGTCAAGGGGATCCAATGTATTTGTCTGATATAGATATTTTAAAAATATCTAATGATAGTTTCTATATAACGGGTTCCAGTGTATTTTCAGATAAAATTATCAGTATTTATCATACGAATGATTTACACGTTTTAAGCTCAGTGGTAACCTATAATCCTACAGATCATGATTCAAATTATCGTTATTGTAATGTTTGGGCACCTGATTTAACATATCAAAATGGTATATATACATTAGCTTTTTCTTCTTACAGGATTAATAAAAATGACGCTTGTCCAGATTGGCAAGGAAATGAAACTACTATAAATAATGGTATAGCATTATATTATGTCACAGCAAATAATTTGAATTCTTTTGGTACGCCAAATGAAGTTACTATTAACTCTAATGGTGTTATATATGGGCCTGGTGTTAGCGGTGAACAGGCATTAAAAATAGATCCAGCGAAAGAACATTTTAATAATCAGGATAGACTAATGTATGTCTGGTTTGGTCAAGGTAATAATATTACTTCCATTGATTTGGCAAGTCCAAATTCTGTAATAAGACATACAAAAGCGTCTGATTGGGGTGAAATAATTAATGAGGCTCCTGGATATTTTGAAAGAAATGGGCACAATTATTTAAATTATTCTAAAAATAATGTATGGGGGTCTTATACATCATCATATATATTGGATAACAATTTAGTACGTAATTCTAGTAATAGTTTTAATTTTACAACCCCAATAACGACACCAAATTGTGCTAGAGATGATCAAAGTTGTATTTTTGAAAATGCTGGTCATGGTGCAATAACTACTATAGGTGATCAATATTATTATTTATATCATAAATCATGGATGGTTGATCAAGATTATAATCGTAGAGCATTTGTTGCACCAATATATTTTAGAAGTGATGGACAACTTATTAGTTTAACTAAAACAAATTTACTTTGGGATTCGTTGGGAAATAATTATACATATTCTTTAGATGTTAAGCCCATTGGTGGTAGTTGGGTAGGTCCTTGTATAGATGCTGGTAGTATAGGTTCAAATACTACTGTTGAATATAATGGTTTATGCTATTCATCATCAGCAAATAATAAAGTGATACATAAGGGAGAGGTTGAGAGGTTTAGGATTTGTGCAGCATATAATAGTGATTGGTCAAATGCTATTTGCAAAGAAATAAATAGTAATGCTGGTGTAGATGTTATTAATTTTGGTAATTTAAATATTCCTTCAAAAACTATTCAGTGGAATAATATGGGTGGAGCTTACACATATTCTTTAGATATTAAACCTGTTAGCAGTAATTGGATAGGTCCTTGTGTTGGCTCGGAACATTTAGTTGCTGGTTTAAGTTATAATTATAATGATGTTTGTTATTCCCATAGTAATCAAGTTGTTTCGGATGATGATATTCAACAATATAGAGTATGCGCTACAAAATATGAAAATTGGGGACAAGCAGTGTGTAAGACGGTAAATAATAATGGAGGGAATGTTATTGATTTAGGTGATTTAACAACCTCTTCAGACACAACCCCACCAGTAAGAAGTAATGGACAGCCGAATGGGACACTAT
>CAZHQB010000024.1:0-13222 GCA_964534895.1 uncultured Micavibrio sp. | reverse complement strand
AGATAGTTCAGGTAATCAAAATACAGATGACTTTACTATTAGTTTTAGTGTAGCTAATTCTTCAGACACAACCCCACCAGTAAGAAGTAATGGACAGCCGAATGGGACACTATCTTCTGGAACAACAAATACAAATATTACTTTAACAACAGATGAAAATGCTAATTGCAAATATGATACAAATGCAAATGTTTCATACAATTCAATGGCTCATACATTTACAAATACAAACAGTACTTCACACAGTCAAAATATTACAGGATTAACTGATGGAAATTCATATATTTATTATATTAGATGCCAAGATAGTTCAGGTAATCAAAATACAGATGACTTTACTATTAGTTTTAGTGTAGCTTTTCAGTATTTGCAATGTAGTAATGAGAATTATAATAAGTGTGCTAATGAAGAATCTTGTCTTAATGCTGGAGGATATTGGTGCACCAGTGTGTGTCAAGAGGACAATTGTGGTTATGCATCACAATTGTTTCCTATCAATATAAGTAGAGATGATATAAAATTTGGATTTGGAAAAAATAAGCATAAATTTAATTTAAAGAAAAATAGCACTAATTATATTAAAAAGAATAGTATTTATTTTAAAGGTCGGATGAAAGAATTGAGTAATGGGAAAGTTATTTTATATATAGGAAATAAAAGAAAAAAAGAAGTTGATATTAATAAAAAAGGAGAATGGAAAATAAAATACAAGGCAAAGAAAGGATCTAAGAAAGAATATAAACTGAAATTTTATAATAAAAATAATAATTTTATTGATTCAAAAAAATATCGTATTCGTATAGATACTACTAAACCTATCATAGAAATCCCTCCATTTTTAGTTAAGAAGCCAGGTAATATTATTTGGTGGTATAGTTCTGATAATTATAAAATCAAAAAAACAAGTATTTATTTAGATAATAAAAAATACAATTTTGTAATACATAATTATAGTAAGCATGAAAAAATAAGAAGAGAAGTTATTATACCGTATCATATAAAAAAGGGTTTACATAAAATAAAAATAAAAACATATGATAAAGCGGGCAATAAAAGTATAAAGTATATTTTAGTTAAGGTACAATAGGGCATTTTAAAAATATTTGTAAAATTTTTAAAATTATAATTTTCAAAATTTACCTAAGGAATACATTTCTCTCAATATTTTTATAATGATTAACTTTTTGTTGAAATGTGTTTTTTTATTTAAGGTTGTTATATAGTTTTTCGCAAGATTTATAATATATTGCTAATTCTATTTTTTATACTTTTTATTTTATTAATAAAGCCATTTACTAACAATTGTTCAGCGTCTGATTTTGATATACCGCGAGTTATTAAGTAATTTAATTGTTCTATGTCTAGAGGCGTTGTTTGTGCCGAGTGTTTGCAGTTTACGTTACTGGAAGCAACTTCTAATTGTGGTGAAGTGATAATTTGAGCAGTATCACTGAGTAGTAAATTTTTATTTGTAAGGTGTGCAGTTGAGTTTATCGCATTTTTTGAGATATTGATTAATCCAGTAAAGTTAAATGTGCTTTTATCTTGCAAGATACTTTTTATCAAAATATCGCTTTTGCTATTTGGTGCAGAGTGTTTTTGAGTGATATTTAATGTTATTTCATCAGAATTGGTGCATTTGTAAAGTCCGTAAATTTTGACGTTAGCATTTTCACAAGCAATATCGAAAGTGATATTACAAGTTTTATTTTTAAAATAGAAAATATATTTACCGGGTGAAGTAATTTTATAAGTCTTTTTAGTATTTTCTGTTATATCTATGAACATATTATTAATCTATGAAACGTTCCATTTCTAAATTAATTAATTTAGAAAGTTCAACTGAATATTCTAATGGAATTTCTTTTGTCACTTCTTCAATAAAACCATTTACTATCATACTACGTGCTTTGGATTCAGAGAGCCCTCGAGACATCATATAGAATAATTTTTCATTATCTATATTATCTATACTTGCCTCATGAGATATACTAGCTGATTTTTCTCGTATATCCATTGTTGGATATGTGTTTGATTCTGAATTATCATCAAGAAGTAGAGCATCGCATTGTGTATAACTTTTTACTTTTTTTGCGGAGTTTGATGTTTGAATGAGCCCGCGGTAATTTGAAATTCCGCCATTCATTGAAATTGATTTTGAAATAATGTTTGATGTTGTATTAGAGGCTAGATGAATCATTTTTGCGCCTGTATCTATCACTTGATTTTTATTGGCTAGGGCTATAGATAACATGCTACCACGAGCATTATTGCCTGCAAGTAGTACTGCAGGATATTTCATTGTTACGCCAGACCCAATGTTACAATCAATCCATTCCATTGTTGCACCTTCCATGACTTTAGCTCGTTTGGTCACAAGATTATAAATGTTTGTACTCCAATTTTGTATTGTGGTATAACGTACTTTTGCATTTTTTTCTACAAAAATTTCTACAACAGCAGCATGCAATGATTCAGTCGAATAAGTTGGTGCTGTACAGCCTTCAATATAATGTACAGATGATTCTTCATCGGCAATAATAAGAGTACGTTCAAATTGTCCAAAACGTTCTGCATTAATGCGAAAATATGCTTGCAGAGGTAGTTTCACATGAACACCTTTGGGAATATAAATA
This sequence comes from uncultured Micavibrio sp., assembly GCA_964534895.1. GTDB lineage: Bacteria > Patescibacteriota > Minisyncoccia > Moranbacterales. The sequence continues at coordinate 10,586 of CAZHQB010000024.1, read as the reverse complement.
AATGATCCACCACTCCATACAGCAGAATTTAGTGCTGCAAATTTATTGTCGGTCGGGGGTATTAGTTTACTAAAATATTTTTTAACAATGTGAGGATGTTTTTTGACAGCTGTGTCCATATCACAAAAGATGACACCTTGTTGGTCTAATTCTTTACTAATTGATTCATATACAACTTCACTTTCATATTGTGCACTTACACCAGCAAGCCATTTTTTCTCGTGTTCAGGTACCCCAATTTTATCATAAGTTTCTTTTATTTCATCGGGCAATTCATTCCAAGATTTTTCTTTTTTATTAGTTGCACGTAAAAAATAGACTATATCAGCAAAGTTAATTTTTGAAAGACTAGGTCCCCATGTTGGTAATTCTTTTTTTGTAAAAATTTTATAAGATTGCTGTCTGAATTTTTGCATCCATCCCGCCTCTTTTTTGTAATCACTAATTGATTGTATAATATCAGTATTGATACCACGCTTTACTTTGGCAATAGAAACTTCTGACATAACAAAATCATGTTGTCTATTGAAGTTTAGATTATTTTTTGTTATGCCTTTTGTCATATTTGTTGATAACCGTCCCTCTCTATCTTTTTAGCTAAAGATGCAGTGCCCGTTTGGATTATTTTACCATCATTCATAATAATAACTTTATCTACAGGAAGGTAAGAAAGAATGCGATTATAGTGGGTTATTAAAATTAGAGTCTTTTTTGTGTCTGTGATAAAATCTCTTAAAAAAGTGGCAATTATTTTTAAAGCATCAATATCAACGCCAGTATCAATTTCGTCAAGAATTATATATTTAGGGTTCAGGATTGCCATTTGTAAAACTTCCATTTTTTTGCGTTCTCCACCACTAAAATTTTCATTTAAGGATCGTGTTAATAATTTTTCTGGTATTTCTAATTTGTTGGCAGTATTTTTGATCTTTTGGATAAGATTTTTGCTATTAATTATGGAATGGGGTAATGCTGTTCTCAACAATTGATTGACTGTGACGCCAGGAATTGAAATGGGGGATTGAGGAGAAAGAAAGATTCCATTTTTTGCACGTTCATTTGATCGTAAATTATTTATATTTTTGTTATCTAAAAATATATCTCCATGAGCAATATTAAATGAATTATCTCCCATTATACTTTTTGCTAGGGAACTCTTACCGGAACCATTGACTCCCATGATTGCATATATTTTTGTTTGGTCAAAATTAATAGAAATATCATGAAGAATCTTCTCTTGTTTTGCTTGTATTGTGAGGTTTTTGATCGACAACATATATAGTTTAGAATTGATGAAATCCGTCTTGCAAGACGGACTAACTGCGGAGGCGGAGGGATTCGAACCCCCGGTCCCCGTAAAGGGACTTCGGTTTTCAAGACCGATGCATTCGACCACTCTGCCACGCCTCCAAAGATTTATAATTTAGTTAAAATCAAACAACTTATCACGATTTATATCATAGCAGGTGGTGTAGATTTTGTAAATATGTTAAAATAAATATAAGAGAAAATAAAAAGTATTATGTCAATGAATTTACGTGAAAATAAAATAGATAAATTTAATGATAAAAAAAGTTTTTTTGGCGGTCAAAAAAAATTAAAAGAATTAAAGGCACCTAAACAAAATAAAAAACTGCAACAATCATATCAACCTCAAGAACAGAAAAAAAATATACAAGATTCACAAAATGAAAAATGGATTCGCAAAAAACCAAAAAAACCATTATCAGAAGATAAATTGGAGTATCAGGAGACAATAGAATATATAAAAAAATATTCTAAGTATTTGCGAGATAATCCAAAAGATGTGCTGGTACATTGGAGGGGTCCTGATTTTGAGCATTATCCTCGTAGTAAAAAGTGGTATACAGGTGTTTCAATTATAATAGCATTGATTGTATTTTATGCAGTATGGACGGATAGTATTATTATGGCCATCGTGTTTATACTTATTTGGCTGGTTGGTTATTTGCAATTGTCACAACCACAGATAGTTATTGATTTCGCAATTACTTATGATGGAATATTGGTTGGTGATGAGATATATAATTTTGATGATATAAAATCTTTTTGGATTTTCTATGAGCCTCCACATACTCGTATCATTAGTTTACACATGAAAGGGTATCTACGACCATATTTACATATTCCACTGCATCAAGTTGATCCAGTTATTGTTCATGAAAATTTAATAGAATTTATCCCAGAAGAGAAACAAGAACAAAATCTTGTGGATGTAGTAGAGAGGTTATTGCACATGTAATTTTTTATAAAGTTGTGGTATAATAGTTACATATGTCGTAATAAATATTTTTATAATTATTAATAAAAAAATATGAATGAAATAACAAAATTTGAGGAAGAAAAAATGGTTATGTCTAGTATGTTTGGAGCTGTGAGCACATCTTCGATTGTGTATGGGATTATGCTCATAATTATATCAATGTTTCTTTTTATTAATCCTGGACAGTCATACATGTTGGTAACGATTTTATTAGGAGTTTATCTTGTGGTAAAAGGGCTTATAGATTTTATAGCTGTATTTAATAGTGACAATCCACAAAAAGGAATTACATTATTTGATAGTGTCATTAGTTTTATAGCAGGTTTTATAGTATTATCAACGACTGTATTTGTTATGAAATTTCTTGTAACATTTATAGTTTATATTATAGGATTTAGCTTTATTTTAAGTGGAGTTATAGGTTTTAAAAAATCTATTTTGATATCACTTATAAATATTGCTATTGGAATTCTAATGTTTTTCTTTACAGAGAGTGTGGCAGTTGGATTTGTGTGGTTACTGGCATTCCTAATTTTACTTGGAGGAGTGTTTTCAATCACATTTGGAGCAATGACAAGAGATATTGTACGAAAAATTGATAATGCATAACTAAAATCCATGTTATAAATATTATATTTTTGTACAGGGTACTTGTATAATGATGATTACGATGGACGTTTTTTATTTTTCTGAAAAAATAAAAATATGAATACATTTATAAATAAAAAGTATACATACGCGCTTATTGGTGCATCAGCCAATAAAGAAAAGTATGGATATAAGGTATTTGAAAATTTATTAAATGCTGGATTTTGTGTGTTACCTGTTAATTTGAGGGGTGGTGAGATACTAGGACAAAAGGTTTATAAAAATATTAGTAAAATTTCACAGAAAATTGATGTTGTGATTTTTGTTGTACCACCACAAGTTACAAAAGACATCATTGAGGATGTGCGTGAATTAGGAATTTCAAAAGTGTGGTTGCAACCTGGCAGTGAAGATGATGGTGTTATTAATTTTTGTGCTAAATATAATATTGAATGTTATCATGGTGCGTGCATTATGCTTGAACAATTAAAATATATAGTGTGAGTAGTTACATTGTTTTCTTGTAAAAATACATTTATAATATAATTACATAGATATTTATTTAAAACAATTAGAATAAAAATGAAAAATAAAAATAATTTTCGTGGACTTGGTTCTGCGTTAATTGGGAGCAAGGTTTATATTTTTATAAATAATGATAAAAGTGAAGATGAATTCCTGGTACGTGAGAGTGATGATGGCATTATTTTTGAAACAAAATCTGCACATGCAAAAATAGTTAATATTAATGGTCCGTCTGATGATTTTGAAGATTGTAGTCTTTTTCATGTGTCAAAAGATGGAAAAAATTATTATTTAACATATAGATTGTATAATAAGGAGCAATTATATATTGCACGATCAAAAAATTTAATTGATTGGGAAAAGAGAAGTTTGTTAGAACTAGAAACTGGTAATGCAAAGATTGTTTCAGAATATTTATATGCTGGACGTAATGTTATGTATGCTGGTGGTAAATCTTTAAAATTATATGTGTCTGAAGATTTTGAAACTTGGAAGCGTGCAAAAAAAGAACTAATTAATGTAAGTAATGAGAGTGATGAGCTGTTAGTCATGGAGGTGCAAGTTATAGAAGATGGTATATTTATAATATACGCAAACAAAAAAAAATGTGCTAATAATATTATGCAATATGAATTATATGGTGCACTTTTTAATTATGGCGATCCTACAAAACTATTATGGCATTCACAAACACCAATTTATGAAACGCAGAATTTGAAAAATAAAAATTCTGTGCCATTTGGTGCGGTACTTTTTGATGATTATTTTGTTTCATATTGGACAGATGATAAAGATGAAATGTATCTTATTAAGCATCTTTATAATCATAATTCTGATGTGGAAAAGTTTGAAGATGTTGAAATTAATGCAGATACACAGACAGAAACTAAAAATTCTCCTTTTGGACTTAAACGTTTTGAATTAAATCCAATTATAAAACCACAAAATGAGCATGGACATTCGTGGGAGTCTCAGGCTACATATAATCCAACAGCTTTTGAAAATGATGGTGTTATATATATAATATATAGAGCTGATGGTGATGATATGATGTCTGTGTGGGGGTATGCCTCAACTTTAGATGGAGTAACTATTAGAGACAGATCAACTAATTATATATATCAACGAAAAACGTCATCAATAAAAATACAGTTTCCTTCGCCAGTGTTGTATACTTCTGGTAATAATGGAGGTGGTGGGTGCGAGGATCCTCGTGCTGTTTTGATTGATGGAGTTGTATATATCACATTTACTGCCTTTGATGGATGGAACTCAGTCCGTGTAGGATTGACCTCAATTGATTTTGAAGATTTTAAAAATAAGAATTGGAGATGGAAAAAAACAATGCTTATTTCACCGCCAGGAGAGATAAATAAAAATTGGGTATTATTTCCGCAAAAGATAAATGGTAAATTTGCAATAATGCATAGTTTTGTGCCGAATATTTTGATTGATTATTTTGATGATTTAGATGAACTGGGTGGACACACATTTATAAAAAGTAATAATACAAGACCAATAAATCCATTGCGTAAATGGGATAGTTGGTTTCGTGGAGTTGGGCCCGCTCCACTTAAAACAGATAAAGGATGGTTAGTTTTTTATCATGCTATGGATTATAATAATCCAGATCGTTATAGGTTAGGAGCATTGCTTCTCGATTTGGAAAATCCTACACGTGAATTGTGTAGATCATGTAGGCCAATTTTAGAGCCAGAGGAGATTTATGAGAACGAGGGACATAAATGGGGTGTGATATATTCTTGTGGCGCAGTAATAAAAGATGAACAAGTGTTTGTTTATTATGGAGGTGCAGATAAATTTGTGTGTGTAGCTACGGCACCCCTGCAGAAATTAATAGATAGTTTAATACAAAATATAGAATTTAAAATGACAATTAATTAAAATAAAATAAATATTTATGAAATGTAAAGAAATTTTAGTAAAACGTTATCCAAATAATCCGATTCTTGGTCCCGATAGAACGCGCAGTTGGGAAGCGCAAGCCGTTTTCAATGGTTGTCCTATTGAAGATGAAAACGGATATCATTTATTATACAGGGCTCTATCTTTTGAGCAGAAGTATAAGGACAAAACAATGGAATTATCAACTATTGGATATGTGCATAGTGAAGATGGATATAATTTTACAGATAGTCGTAGACAGTTTATTAAACCAGAAAAAGAATGGGAGAAATACGGTTGCGAAGACCCGCGTGTTACAAAAATTGATAATAAATATTATATTACATATACAGCTCTTTCAGATTTTCCACATACACCAGATGGAATTAAAATTGCAGTTGCAGTTACAAAAGATTTTGAAACCATTGAAGAAAAACATCAATTAACACATTTTAATTCAAAAGCTATGGTAATTTTTCCAGAACGAATAAATGGAAAAATAGTTGCAATCTTTACAATGAATACAGATAAACCACCAGTGAAAATTATGATTGCAGAGTTTGATAAACCAGAACAAATGTGGGATAAAAAATATTGGGAAAAATGGGGAGAAAATATGGATTCACATACATTGCATTTTCAGCGTTCTCTCGATGATCACATAGAGGTAGGGACTCCTCCAGTAAAAACAAAAGATGGCTGGTTAATGATGTATTCATATATCAGAAATTATAAGACAGATCATCCAATGTTTGGTGTTGAAACTGCATTATTTGAATTGGATAATCCTCTAAATGTTATTGGTAGAAGTGTTGAACCACTTATAAAGCCAGATGAAATATATGAACAATATGGTGTTATTCCTAGAATTACATTTCCTTCTGGATTACTATTAAAAGATGATGAGTTGCGATTATATTATGGTGCAGCTGATACAGTATGTGCTGTTGCAACTTTGTCACTTAAAGGATTACTCGATTTTATTAAGCTAAAGGATTGTGAAGAATATATAGATGATAGTACAGAACCTGTGTCGCTTGAGCGATTTGAAGGAAATCCAATTTTAGAACCAACACATAATGATGATTGGGAGTCAAAATATGTTTTGAATCCAACTGCAATTTATGATAATGACACAATTCATATAATATATCGTGCACAAGATGAAAATGATACATCTGTTATGGGATATGCACAAACAAAAGATGGTTTTCATATTGTAGAAAAATTAAATGAACCAATTTATGTGCCACGTATCCCAGAAGAAGTACGAAAAGAACCTGGATTTTCTGGGTGTGAAGATGCGCGTATTACAAAAATTGATAATAGATTTTATATGTGTTATACAGCATATAACGGATATGGTCCTGCACGTGTAGCATTCACGTCTATTGATGAAAATGATTTTCATATGCGTAAATGGAAAAATTGGACAGTGCCAATACTCATTTCACCTGAGGGGATGGATGATAAAAATGCGTGTCTTATTTCAGAAAAGATAAACGATAAATATGCATTTTTTCACAGATTAAAGCATACAATTTGGTTAGATTTTGTAGAAAATCTAGGTTTTGATAATGGACGCACACTTGGTGGACGTAGTGTGATGTGTTCGCGTCCTGATTCATGGGATAGTGAAAAAGTAGGAATAGCTGGACCTCCTATAAAAGTGGAAAATGAGTGGTTATTAATTTATCATGCACTTTCAAGTCATGATGGCCAATATAGACTTGGTGCTGCAATGTTTGATTTGCAGAATGGAGTTGTAACGTCAAGACTTGATTATCCTATTTTAGAGCCAAAAGCAGAATATGAAAATAAAGGACTAAGACCTGGCACAGTATTTTCATGTGGTTGTGTATTAAAAGAAGATGACTTATATGTGTATTATGGCGGCGCTGATGAAGTAGTTTGTGTTGCAAAGGTAGAATTCAAATGTCTTGTTGATGCATTAGAAAAACAAAAATCAAGATAAATTATTGAGAGGCAAATAATTTAATTTTTTTATAGTGTTTCTGTAGTTGCCATAAATAATTTTCGAGTTTAGGAGTACCAAGTCTAATAATTAATTGCAACACTTGAAATTAATGCAGGAACTGGTTTGTAACCAGTTGTCACATGTTTGAAAAAATGCGATGGATGTGGCAAACGTCACGGATTGAAGTATAACCTCATTCCTGCACAGATTTATAAGAGCGTTGCGATTAGTCGTTAAATTTAGGAGTACTTTATTTGACTTTAGGAGGTTTTTGTTATATGTTTAATAAACGTCCGCACTTTTTGCGCGGTTTTGTTTTTGAAATTATTTTATATATTTATGGATATTCGAAATATTGCAATTATTGCACATGTTGATCATGGAAAAACTACTATTACAGATGCTTTGATGGAACAGACGGGTGCTTCATCTGATGGTAGTATGGATAGTGATTCTATTGAACAAGAACGTGGAATTACAATTTATGCAAAAAATACCGCTATTGAATATAAGGGAACAAAAATTAATATTGTTGATACACCTGGACATGCTGATTTTGGTAGCGAGGTAGAGCGGGTACTTCGTTCAATTGATAGTGTTGTTTTGGTTGTAGATGCACAAGAAGGTCCTATGCCACAGACCAGATTTGTTTTGAAAAAATCACTGGAAATTGGACATAAACCACTTGTTGTTATAAATAAAATCGATAAACCAGCAGCTAGGCTTGGTGAGGTTGAGGAAGAAATCTATGAATTATTTTTAGATTTGGGAGCTAATGATGAACAATTAGATTTTAATATTATTTATTCTATTGCTAGAGAAGGAATTGCAAAAAATAATCCGGAAGATGATAGTAAAGATATGTCACCACTACTTGACGCAATACTTGAACATGTTGATGTTGCACCAAGTGATACTGAAGCTCCTTTTAGACTGCAATCTTTTTCACTTGCTTATGATGATTTTTTGGGGAGAATGGCAGTTGCTCGTATTTATGAAGGTAAGGTTGGTATTGGTCCAGTTTTTGTGAAGGCAGATGGCAAAAAGATAAGGAAGGCAAAAATTATCAAGCTTTTGACATTTGAGGGTATTGAAAAAAAAGAAGTAGTACAAGCAGTTGCTGGAGACATAGTTATGATAGCTGGAATTGATGACATAGATATAGGTGAAACTATCTGTGAAAAAGAAGATGCAGAAATCCTACCCGCAATTACAGTTGATGAACCTACGATTTCGTTAGAATTTTTAGTTAATGATTCTCCTTTTGCTGGTCAAGAAGGTGAATTTGTAACTAGGGAACAAATTCGTGAGAGGTTAGAGAAAGAACTTGAAGTTAATGTTGGTTTAAAAGTTGATTTTACTGGGAAAAACTTTACTGTTTTTGGTCGTGGCGAATTACATATTGCGGTTCTTTTAGAAAATATGCGTAGAGAAGGATTTGAGGTCGCGGTATCACAACCTCACGTAATTATAAAAGAGACTAATGGCATTAAACAAGAGCCGTTTGAGGAAATGACGATTACAATTCCTGAAGTATATTCTGGTGCAATTATAGAAAAACTTGGCAAAAGAAAAGGTATAATGACTGATATGAAGCATGAACAGGATGGTGTGAGGATGATTTTTGAAATACCAACGCGTGGAATATTAGGATATAGAAATGAATTCATTGTTGATACTAAAGGTGAAGGGATTTTGTCGACACGATTTTTGGAATTTCGTCCATTTGTTGGTGAGATAAAGAGGCGATCTGTTGGTTCAATGATATCAGGAGAAACTGGAAAGGCACTTGGTTTTTCATTGGCAAATTTACAACAAAGAGGTGCTTTGTATATCGGGGCAAGTACGCAAGTATATCAAGGTCAGGTAATTGGTAACACATCAAGAGGTGATGAAATGACAGTAAATCCAATAAAAGGTAAACATCTTACAAATATGAGGGCAAGTGGAAGCGATGATGCACTTAATCTCACACCACCAATTATAATAACAATTGAAAAAGGTATGGAAATTATGTCAAATGACGAATATCTAGAAATTACACCAAAAAGTGTACGATTGCGAAAACAATTTTTAACAGAAAATGATAGAATTAAAGCAAATAGAAAAAGTAATAAAAATTTGATGTAAAAGTTAAATTTTTGAGAGTAGTAAATTGTATTGTTTGTTGTATATGAAAATAATTTTTTAATAAAGCAATTATGATAGTATTTTTAAACAATATCCAAAAATATTTTTTGTTTTATATTAGTAGTGCAATTTTTGGTGGACTTGTCGTTGTGTATTTTTTTGGAGGATTTGAATTTACTCCAATGATTTGTTTGTTCGCTGCAGTTGTTATGATATATCCCTCATTTGTGCCTTTGGCTTTTGATAAACTTTTATTGTCTACAAAAAATTATCAACTAATTATTGCATCTGTTGTGATTAATTTTATAGTGTTTCCATTCCTGGCTTATTATATTGGGGATATCTTTTTGGAACAAGAAACAGTTTTAAGATTGGGTTTGCTATTATTGGCTTTATTTCCTGGTGGCGGAATGGTAACAACATGGGCTATGAAATCAAATGCTGATATGCCTACAACTGTTGCTATTGTAATTGTAAATTTAATCATTGCAGTCGTGGCAGTTCCTTTTGGAGTATCATTTTTTATGAGTCATTTTGCTTTGAATACAGCACAAGTTGCTACTGAATCGATGTGTATAGTACAAAAGGTAACTAATAATGTTGCTTCTTGTGATTTTGGAGGTCAGGGAATTTCACCTATTAAAATAGCATTACCGATTTTAATCATTGTGGTTATACCTTTGATATTTGCGTATATTACACAAAAAATAATTATTAAAAAAAGAAGTCGAGATTATTTTAATGAAAATAAAAAGAAATTTGGAGAATTTAGTAATTTAGGATTACTGATGGTACTATTTGTCTTAATGAGTTTACAAAGTAACAAGATAATATTTGATAATCCTACAATAATAATAGATGTGTTTGTGCCATTGGTATTATTTTATGTAATAGGAATTAGTATTATAATATTTTTTTATAAAATGATTGATGATGTGAGGGTTGGAAAAGCTTTTGTTTGGGGGAGCTATTTAAGATATATTACGCTTGCGTTAGGTATTGCTATATCGTTAGTTTTTCAAGATGAACAATTATCAATTATTACAATTGTTATTGTATTATCATATTTTATTCAAATTCCAAGTTCATTTATTTTAATGAAGTTTCTAGAAAGCCATTAGCAAGTATACAAAAACATTTTAATTTATGTTATACTACTAAATATAAAAATAAATA
>CAZHQB010000023.1:0-16076 GCA_964534895.1 uncultured Micavibrio sp. | reverse complement strand
TAGCACAATAAAGTAAAAAACAAAAAATACTGATATAGATTCAGTATTTTTTGTTTTGTGTGAAGAATTTTTACTAAGCATAGCGGATAGTCATAGCCGTCTACAATTTTGTATATAGAGTTTGTTGCCATTCCCATGAATCTTGCATTGCTTCTTCTATTGTTTTTTTGGATTTCCAGTTCATTGTTTTGTTAATTTTTTTTGTATCTGCCCAGCACACTGCTATATCTCCATCTCTGCGTGGACCAATTTTATATTTTACTTTTTTATTGTTTATTTTTTCGAATGTATTTATTAATTCCATCACACTTGTGCCTTTGCCTGTGCCCACATTAAATACATCAAAAAATGGCGTAGTTTGTTTTTCTAGATATTCTAGTGTGGCAATGTGTGCTTTGGCTAAATCTACTACGTGGATAAAATCTCGTATGCAAGTGCCGTCTGGCGTGTCATAATCATCACCAAAAACTGTAAGTTCATCTCGTACGCCTGCGGCGGTTTGTGTGATGTATGGCACTAAGTTGCTAGGTATCCCACTAGGAAGTTCTCCTATTAAGTGTGACTCATGTGCGCCTATTGGATTGAAATATCTCAGTGGTATAGTTTTAATATTTGCGCCACTTCTGACTATATCTTGCAAGATATCTTCTGCTATGAGTTTGGTGTTGCCGTAGGGATTGGTAGCCTGTTTGCGAGGTGAACTTTCTGTTAGGGGATTAGTATCAGGGTCACCGTAAACTGTAGCAGATGATGAAAATACGATATTTTGGATATTGTGATTTTGCATTGCTTCTAAAACTGTGAGAAGTGAATTGATATTGTTGCGATAATAGGGGAGAGGTCTCTCTACAGATTCACCCACAGCCTTGAAAGCTGTAAAGTGTATTACGCCTTTTATATTTTCTTCCTTTTCAAAAACACTGTTCATAAAATCTATATCGATGCAATCTCCCTCATAAACTTTTGGTTTTTTGTTTGTAATTTGTTCAATCCTGTCTATTATCCATTTTTTTGAGTTTGAAAAGTTATCAACTATGACAGGTGTGTGTCCTGCATTGTAAAGTTCTACTGTTGTATGTGAGCCGATATAACCAGCTCCGCCGTTTATTAAGATTTTCATTATAATGATTAAGAATTATTGGATATTGTTACAAAACACCCTCCGCCTGTAACGTTGTAACACTGCGGACAGGTCTGTCACTATTGTGACATCTCCCCTTTAAAAAAGTGGAGAGGGATGGAATTGCTAGCTGCATAGGATTTTTCATTTTTTAATTGTGATAAATTATTAATTACTGATAACCTTATTTCCTACCTTGCTTATCTGACGTTCCAAATATGTGTTTTGCTGTGAAATATAGAAACCATGCGATTATTATAAATAATATAATAAATGGCAATGATGCAATGGTAAATCTGATGACTGTATTTATGAGTGTTGTGGATTTGTCTATTAGTGTGTTGAATGAGTCTTTGACTACTTGCATTGGTCGCCATGCATCTGATACTACAACGGTGGCATCTTCGGATAATGTTACATCAATAGTTGAGTATTGAGTCTGGTCTTTTAAGTATTTTAGTTGTCCTTCCATTTGTTCTATTTCTGTGCGTACTCTAGCAAGTTCTCTTTCTATTTGAATTAGTTCATCTACTTTATCAGCTTTATCAAAGAAAGAGCGAAGTTGTTCTTCGTGTTGTTTTTTGTTTTTAATCCTAGATTCTAAATCTATAAATTGCGCTGTTACATCTTGGGCTTGGGAGGATTCGTGTGTTACGAGTGGTGCTATTTTTTTGATTTGTTCAAATGTTTTGTCATACTGATTAACGGGGACTTTCACAGTTATATAACCCTCTTTGTAAGTACCATTTTTGGAAAAGTCTGATGATACCTCATCGCCTCCATTTTGCACAGCTATTGTTTTTATCTCGCCAATTGCAGTTTCTACAGAGTTTACACGCATATCAATGGTGCCTGTTTTGATAACTTTTTTATCAGCAATATCTGGTGTTTGTGGATTTTGAGCAGTTACTACGGTAGTAGATGCACCTGTGTCAGTGTTTGTGATAGTCATCGCTTTTGCTGTTTTGGGACTGGTGGTTATGGGCTCTGCGTCATATGTAATTTCTGATGGTGGTTGGATTGCTTCTAAACTTTGAGACTTATATGGGATATTATCAGCACGACTTACAGATGTTTCGCTTGCATACTCTTGTGAAAGAGAGCGACGTTGTGCGATAAATACAATCAAAAGTACAATTGCTATAAGAATTATTACGTAAATAATAATTCTTTTTCTACTTGGTTCTTTGTTCATAAGCCCATTTGTTATTTATTATATTCGTATTATATCATAAAAATACTATTTTTGATAAAGGTGAATGGTTATAAAAAAGTTATTGAAAAAAAGGTGTATTACTGATATTATAATTTATGTAAAATATAACATTTTTTGAATGAAAAATATTTCAAATATTATTAATTCGCCAAAGTCACATCATGCGACAGATAAGATTTATGGGCTAGTGACGGTGTTGCCATTGTTGGTGGCTATGGAGCATGCACATAGAGGTAGTGTGTATGCAATAATTTTTATTTTAGTAACATTGTTTACTATTTGGCTTGCTGAGTCTTATTCAGAATTTTATAAAAAGGTGTATAAAACTAAAAAACATTTAGCAAAAGGTGATATTGGTAAAATTTTAAGAAAGGAATTTGTAGTAATGTTATCAGCTAATGCTATTTTGTTACCATTTGTTTTAGAATTATTTGGAATTGTTAATATAGAGGTTGCTTATAATTTAGCATCAGTTATTGGAGTATTGTTATTATTTCGTATTGGTTTCAGGTTATCTTTGTATATTGACAAAAAAATATCTTCGGCATTTTTGTATGGGGCAGTGTCAGCATCATTTGGTTTGGTTATAATTATATTGAAATATTTGATACATTAGATAGCTGGTTACAAATTAAAGTGTATCTTTAAAGATACATTTTTTATTTTTGAGAATTGTTATTGGTGATTGGATTGGTGGTGATTTCAGACCCTCTTTGCCTGTAACGCTGTAACACTGCGGACAGGTCTGTCGCTATCGTGACGTTGGCTATCTTGTTTTTTTGGTGGCAAGTAGTTGTTTTGAAGTGTGTCGTGTGGTAATATTTAATTAAGAATTAAGAATTAAGAATTAAAAAATGAATTTTTTGAAAAAAGAGGTGGATGTGTCTGTAGTTGTGCCTATATATAATGAGGAGGGGAATGTGGCAGAATTACATAGAAAAATTATTGAGGCTTGTAATAAACTTGAAAAGACCTATGAAGTTATTTTTGTAGATGATGGGTCTTGTGATAATACTGTTGAAATATGTAAAGATTTATCAAATTTAATTTTGATAGAATTACGCAAAAATTTTGGTCAAACAGCGGCATTTGATGCTGGATTTAAGCAATCAATAGGAAAGGTGATTGTGACGATGGATGGAGATTTACAAAATGATCCAGCGGATATTCCAAAACTTCTCAAAAAAATGGATGAAGGCTATGATATTGTTTCAGGTTGGAGATTTGATAGGAAAGACTCTTTTTCTAAAAGATTTTTTTCTCGTACTGCTGATAAATTGCGTAAAATTTTACTCAAAGATACGATTCATGATTCAGGTTGTAGCTTAAAAGCTTATGACGGTGATGCTTTGCGGAGCGTAGATTTATTTGGCGAAATGCATAGATTTATACCTGCTATTTTGGAGCTTGATGGTTATAGCGTGGGAGAGGTGAAAGTTTCACATCATCCTAGAGTTCATGGTGTGACAAAGTATAATTGGAAGCGTTCGGTAAAAGGTTTTGTTGATATGATTTCGATTTGGTTTTGGCGTAAATATGCATCACGTCCACTTCATTTTTTTGGAGGAGGTGGGGTCGCACTCATTTTTATGGGCATGTTTATACTTATTTGGATGACTGTTGAAAAGATATTTTTTGATGCATCGTTATCTGAACGTATTTGGCCACTTATGGGAGTATTTTTGATTATGCTTGGTGTACAATTTTTTGTGTTTGGTTTGCTTGCAGACATAATGATGAAAAATTATTATAAGGCTCACAAAAGGATGAATTATATTATCAAAAAAATTACTAGTAATTAAATTTTTTTAATCTAAACATTGAAATTATTATGAAGAGAATATTATTTTTCAATTATGAATATCCACCACTTGGTGGCGGAGCGGCGAATGCCACTAAATATATTTTAAATGAATATTCTTACAGAAAAGATATTGTAGTTGATTTGGTTACCTCGTCCATAATAAATGAATATGTGCAAGAACGTATAGGCGAAAATATTATAATCCACAGACTTCCAATCGGTAAAAGTACTGATAGTTTAAATTATCAAACGAGAGGTGAGCTTATTAAATATACTTATAAAGCATATAATTTTGCCAAAAAAATGATAAAGCAAAATGATTATGACTTGACACATAGTTTTTTTGCTGTGCCTTGTGGAGAAATATCTAGAAAATTAAAGAAAAAATATGGTATTCCATATATTGTGTCGCTCAGAGGTGCAGATGTGCCAGGTTATAGCGAAAGATTTGATAAATTATATAAAGTCATTATACCTATTATTCATAGAGTTTGGCATGATGCAAAATTTGTGGTTACAAATAGCAAGGGTTTGACAGAATTAGCACAAAAAAGTGATAGAAATCAAAATTTTTTACAAATATTTAATGGTGTAGATACAGAGTTTTATAAACCAGGAAAAAGAACTTTGGAAGACAGAAAAAAAGAATTTAGAATTTTATTAGCATCTAGATTATCTAGACGAAAAGGATTTAACTATGCAATTGAGGCGTTTGTAGAATTGTTTGATATGTATCCTCATATACGTATGCAGATAGCGGGTGGAGAGGGAAATGCTATGGAAGAGTTGAAAGAGCAGGTTAAAAATTATAGATTGGATGGGCGAGTGACTTTCAGTGGATTGTACACAAAAGAAGAATCGCCAAAAATTTACAATAGTGCTGATGTATTTGTAATGCCATCTCTCAATGAAGGAATGAGTAATAATTTACTTGAAGCTCTTGCATCTGGCTTACCTGTACTTATGACTCCAACTGGGGGCGCAGAAGAATTGGTCCGAGATGGCGAAAATGGATATTTGATAAAAATGAAAGATAAAAATTCTATTGTAGAAAGACTAAAAATTTTAATAGAAAATCCAGAACTTTGTGATGGATTTGGACATGCAAGTAGATTAATAGCAGAAACAATGAGTTGGGAGAATGTTGCTAGTGAATATGTGAAGTTGTATAAGTCAATGTAATAAAAAAGATAAAAAAAATATCTCTGCGAGGAGCGGTTAGCGACGCGGCAGTCACGAATTTGATTCACCTGTGTTGCAAAGACAGTTTTTGATGTAGAGACGATGTGGTAGTGTTACATAAACAAACTAAGACATAAAATTTTTTAATTCCTAATTCTTACTCGATACATGGTTTGTAAAAGAAATAACAAATGTAAAACGGTTTTGAAGGTTATTATATCTTCGTTTTTGGTGTTTCTTTTAATTATAAATGTTAATTGGCAAGAGGTTTGGAGATATATTGCGAGTGCAAATGTTTATTTGATTGGTGTTTATTTAGTTTTTTATTTTTTTGGGCTTTTGATAAGCGCACGTAAGTGGCAAGTTCTTGCTAGATTTAAAAAATTTGTAAATCCTTATTTTTTCTATTTTAAGTCATACTTACTTGGAACATTCATCAATAATTTTTTACCATCTTTTGTGGGTGGGGATACTTACAGAGTTTATTCACTGGGAAAACCAGTGAATAGAGTTGCTCAATCATCAACTACGATTGTGGTGGACAGGATTAGTGGTTTGGTAGGTATCATGATTTTGTCTATTGTGTTTGCATTTATGAATAGGAGCGTTCTTTCGTCTCATAACATTATCATTTGGATGATAATTGGACTTAGTGAGATAACTGTTGGATTTTTTGTGGTAATATTTTTTTTCCATACAAAATTTGCACAATTTTTTGTTAAATTATTGCCACAGTTTGCTCAAAAATATATTAATCAGCTTTTGGAATTTCGCAAAAGTGAGATTGCTTTGAAAACTCTGGGATATTCATTTTTATTTGCATTTGTGGGGGTTGCCATTGCAAATTATTCGTTATTTAAGGCACTTGGAATCTGTTTGTCTCCACAGGATTATATTAGTGTGATATTCCTCTCCAGCATGATTGCTTCTGTGCCGATAAGCGTAGGGAATATTGGAGTTAAAGAGTGGGCTTATGTATTTTTATTTGGTATTTTTGGAGTTAGTGGTAGTGGTGCTGTGACAGTTGTAATTTTGTCTCGTGTATTACAGATGTTAGTGAGTTTGATTGCTGTGCCATTTTATTTACAAAATAAAAAAAATTTATATTCTAAGTCTTAATTTATGCAAAGTTTTCTGAGTGAAATATTAAGTAGTACCCAAAGTGAAATGATAGGTTATGTTATGATTTTCGGTTTAGCTTTTTTTGAATCTGTTGCATTTATAGGGCTAATAGTCCCTGGTACCGTATTGGTAGTTTTTTCTGGTTTTTTGTCTTCACAAGGGTTATTCAATCCATTTATGTTATTTTTTTTAGTTTCCATTGCAGCGATAATGGGTGATGCTTTAAGCTATTATTTAGGTTTAAATAATAAGATAAAATTTACAGATAATAATAAATTATTTAAGTTGACAATTTTAAATAAAGGTAAAAGATATTTTGAAAAACATGGAGGCAAAAGTATTCTATTAGGACGTTTTGTCGGTTGGGTTAGGCCAATTGTTCCTTATGTGGCGGGCGTATTTCGTCTGGATTATAAAAAATTTGTAATGTGGAATGTTTTCAGTGGGTTAGCATGGTCTGCTGTGCTTATTACAATTGGGTATTTCTTTGGATATGCGTGGCAATCAATTATAGTTTGGTTTGATAGGATTGGTATTTTATTGGGCGTTTTCATATTTTTGATAATTTTATATAAAATTTATAATAAATATTTTAATTCCGTTAAATAATAATTATAAACTAATATATTTTTATCTTTTTGCCAGTATAATTTTTGTATTTTAAGTTAGTTACGCTTAATTCACCTGGTCTATAAGTACACCAAGGGTTTGGGTATTCATCTGGATCAAGACAACATTCTCTGTCAAGGTGATAGTAGCCCTTGTTATTTTTTTTACTTTTTCCTATGTATTCGTGGTGTTTTTTCTTACAAATATATCTGCCATTTTCTATTTTTGCTCCAATTGGATAATCAGCACTTTTTAATCGGGGTTTGTATATTGGTTTGTGTGTATAGTCTATTGTTTTGGCTAACAACAAGTTATTATTGTTATATATAAATTTTTTGAGATAGTTACCAGTAAGCGCATAAAGTTTATTTGAGATTATATTTACAAAGAATTGATTGGGAGTGTTGACGTCTTGTGTCGTAATAGGTAGTGAGTGTACTTTTTGTAGATCATTATCAGCAATTTTTAACAAGTCAATTTGTTTGGTTATATTTTGAGAATCAGTTAGTGCAATGCTTGCAAATTGCGCACCATTGAAATTAAATATATTTATATGAGAATTATTTGTTTGTAAATCTTTGTCGGTAGAGAGTGTAATTTCTTGTATTGTAGGTTTTTGTATAAAAGCGCTGTATATTTGTGTAGAAAATGGTGAGTTTGTAAGTGTGGTTATAGGTACTATTTTTGCTAAAATATTATCATTTTGTTTATATACAATAATTTTTTGGTTATTATAAATTTTTTGAGATATAAGATTTTTTACATCAATTGAATTTGTGTCGTAATTTTGAAGCTTGTTGGCAGATATATATACTTGTTTGTTTGTTATGGGAATATGATATTTTTTTGCATAAGGATGTATTGATGTCAGAGATGGTGTAGCTATATCATTTTGTATTGTTAGTGTAATATTTTTATTTCCCAATGTAAAAGTGGCGTCATTATTGTCAATAATTTGTTTTTGGGTACATTGTGCAAAATTTATTTTTGTATCATTAAAAGGGCAAATTGCAATAGTGTGGATAACTGGATTTGAGGGTATAAGGAGTTTGTCATAAAAAATTGATTGATCTGGAATATTTTGAGGTATAAATTCATCTTGAATATTATCCAATATTTTGATAGAAGATAATTTGGTGGGTGTAGTATTTGAGTTTATATTTTGAGTAGTATAAATAACTATGTTGTTGTCAACAAATGCAGTGTCATAAGAGATTGGCAGGGTAGATAATTGATATGTTTTGTCATATTTGATAGAGAGTTTATCGGTCAAATGAAGTTGTGAGATTTCTAGAAGTTGATTAGCAACATCATATCCAGTGATTAGTATATTATTATCTTTTGTAAAAATATTATAATAAGTAATATCATTGTTAGGGGTAGGCGAAATATTTGCAGATGTAATAAATGAATCATTTTTTGCATTTACTAAAAATATTTTTTTATCTTTTATTATAGCAATGTATTTGTCGCTTAAGTAAGCAATGTTATTTGTTTTGTGGGCATGGTTTATAAGTGTATTTACATCAGTAGATTTTAATTGTTTATTTTTTAAAATGTCGGCTTTTATACTATCAAAGTCAGAAGATGTTTTGATTGTGTATGGTTTTTGTGTTTTGTGCATTGTTCCATTGTTTAGATAAAAAACATAAACAATCACAAAAAGTCCAACTGAAAATAAAATAATACTTACAGCAAAGAAAGTATTGGCAGTTGAACGTTTAGTAGGTTTACATGAATTAGTATTTTTTTGCTTTTTTTTATATTTTGGTAAATTGGTTGATTTTTGTGAAGTTTTGTTCCATTTAATTTTTGTTTTTCTCTGTTTGCTCATGTTGAATTTTAATATTTGTACCAATTATACAAGATTTTGGTTCATTTTTCAATTTTAATAATTTTGATAAAATTTTCAGGTCTGTTATCTATATTCAATTGCCACAGAGGATTGTTAAAAAACTCTGGTGTGTAATATTTTTTGAATGAGATATCTGTTTTGTTGGGGTCTTTTGTAACTGGTACAGGCTCTCGGATGAGCGTGCCACGACGAGTGACTAGTAAATAATCCACATCTGTGTGGTCTAGGTAAATTTCTCGTGATGATATACATTTGCCAGTGAAAAATTGACAAAGTCCATTTCTATCAACCCAAACTACCAAGTTTTTGGCATTGTCTAGTGAATTTAAATATTGTGCGGCTTCATAAAATCCATAACCCCATGCATCCGTTACTACATATTTGTGAGGTAGTAGTGTGTTGGTAAAATTAAAATAAAATGGTTTGATGGTAAATAATGTATACAAACCAGTTACAAGGATAATGGCCAAAAACATTGGTTTTTTGAATTTCCAATTTATACGGTCACAGATTGTCGTAACTCCAAGTGTTGCAATTATCATAAAGAGTGGGTACAGCATAAGGCTATAGCGCACATTTACAAATACATTGGACATAAGTGCACCACCAAAGAATATGAATGGTAGCGTAAACGCAAAATATACAAACCAGTTATATGCAACTTTTTTATTTAACAACACAAATATAGCAACAGTAAATAGTAATATAGTTACAACAGTTGAAAGTGAAAAAACAAAGTTTTGTGATTGTACTAGTAGTGCTTTTAGCCAAAAGATAATAATTGGTTCATCATTGAATTGAGGAAAAGATACTTCACCATTTGCACGAGAGACTTCTTTGAGATTGTCTAGCGAAAAAAGCGGTATATCAAACCATGCATTGATAAAAGAAAATACAAAAATAAGTAGAAGCATAATTAGTGTAATTTTGCCAAGTATGGGTAAAATTTTTGGAAACTTTTTGAATACAACAACTATAATTGGAGGGATTATTACAAATACAATAGTGAAAATGAGTAAAGAAAATAATGCAAGCGGAATAATTTTGTAAGTTTCATCTGGAGTAAAAAGTAAATTATTTATATGTAAAATGGATGCGAATATAGACACTATAGGGTCTAATACTGGAGAATATAGCGTAGCGTATAAAAAATGCTTTGGTGCAATAATAACTGCTGGCATAAAAATCGCTAGCGTAATCCAAGAAATTATAGCTATGCCAAATATTTTTTTTGCATAAGATACGAGAGTTTTTTTGAGTGGTGGAATGTTGTTGTGTTGGAGTGTAGTGTAATAGATATATGCAATTGTATAAAAAATAAACAAAAGATTAGCAGTATATTTAGATAGAAGTGCAAATCCTGTTAAAACTCCTGTTAAAATAATAAACTTTTTTTCACTAGTTTTCAGAAGTGCAAAAAATGACAGTAGTGCACCAGCGCTAAAACTCCACAAGAGAGCATCAGGATTTATAATTTGGGATATTCCAATTAAAATAGGATTGATGCCTATAAATATAATTCCAATAGATGCGATGCGTCTGTCAAATGCACGAGTCATTAGCCAAAATAGAAGTGGTAACATCACAAGTCCATTAAATAGTAGAATGGGGAGGCGAAGGGCATAGTTTAATCTTTGTGTTTCATTTATTTTGTATAATTTATAAAGTTTTCGTGTATGTCCATTGTTTTTTGTCATTAGGTAGTCATTTTCTCTTTGCATATCTTCATGTTCTGATAATGGGGGAGAAAAATGTAGACCAAGTCCACTAATAAGTGCCAATGTAACACCAGGTTTGTCGTTAATGCGAGTTTTTTTAAAATTGTGTTGTTTTATACCATTAAAATATTTTTCAATTCTATCATATTTCCAAAAGTGTTCATCAATAGTTTCAAATTTGGATATATGATAAAGTCCAAATCCTACAAAAATAATTATTGCAATAAATAGAGGAAAGTATTTTTTTAATAAATTTTTCATAAATTTAATTTTTACAATTATTTATAATACGCTTGCTGTTAGTTTTTTGTATATTAGCACAATTATCGGATGTAATTGTAATATCCTTAGAATCAGTGATATTATAATTTGAAATATCTACATTTTTAAATAATAAAAATTTGCTATTTTTTATAACTGCAGTAGCATTTTTATTATTTGATGTAATTTTGTTAAATGATATATTTGATAAAGCATTTTTTAATCCGTCAACTAACAATATAGTATTTTGTAATGGATTTTGTGGATATATTATTGATACATCATTGATTTTAATATTGTTTATTAGTGGTAATTTTTTGGTTTGTGGTTTTATTGTTTTAGAACCATAATTCATATTTATAGATAAGGCTCCTTTTTGTTTGGGATTTGTTATTACTAGGTGCTGTAGTATTATATTTTTTATAAAACCGCCTCTGCCTGGTGTAGTTTTGATTCTGAATCCGCGATTAGAATTGCTAATTTTAATATTATCTACAAAAATATTTTGAATTCTACCAGACATTTCACTGCCAAGGGCTATCCCAGCATGAGCCTTTGTAATAGCATTATTTTGTATTACAATATTTTGAGATGGTTTGTTTATGGTCCAACCTTCTTTGTCGCGTCCAGATTTAATAACTATAGCATCATCGCTTGTTGAAAGAGTATTATTTTGTATCAGCACATTATTATCAGAGTCAATGGCAATTCCATCCCCATTAGATGCAAAAGTATGAATATTGGTATTTTGTATTATAATATTTTTTGAATATATAGGATGGATTGTCCACATTGGCCCTCCTATTATATTTACTCCATCAATTAAAATGTTTTGTGAATTATAAAATTGTATAAGGGATGGTCTGATAGCATCATCAATCGTTCCAAAAATTCTTTTTTCTGTAGGTACGTCATTTAAAGACATTTTATATAATTTTTTGATAGATTTTTTTTGTCGCCCTATAAAAGTATTCCAAATATCGCTTTTACCATTGCCATCAATAGTTCCTTCTCCCGTAATAGCAACATTGTCTACATCTTTTGCATATATCATAGGAGAATAATTGTATAATTCTAATCCAACAAAACGTGTTTTCACAACTGGCAAGAAATCATCTGGATTTTTGGAAAATAAAATTATAGCATCTCTGTTTAAATGTAAGTTTATATTATTTTTTAAGTGTACTTTGCCTGTATACCATAAACCTTTTGGTACAATTACTGTTCCGCCACCCTTTTTAGAACATTCCTTTACAGCTTCTGTAAATGCTTTTGTATTTGCGTTTTTTTCAATATTTATTTTTTGTGGATTATCATTAGTATCTATTTGATATCGAGATAATGTAGATTTAGCTCCAAATTCATTTATATTACAAATATTATTTTGGAATGTTGGAGGTTGTATATTTTTTACTTTTTTTACAAAAGATAAATCAGATATATTTTTTGTTTTAATAATTTTGATATAATTTTTTTCTTTATTTAATATATTGTATTTCCACGATGGGTTGTTGAGTATTTCATCTGCATATACAGAATCTACAGAGTAAGGGGCATCAAAATCATTAAGCCATTTGAAATGGTGGCGCACTACACCTCTGCGAGTTAATACAAAATAATCTGGTGGATTTTTGGTAGCATCAATTTTTCTTCTCATTATACAATTTCCAACAAAATAATAACAAATAGCTTTTCTATCAGACCAAATTGTCAAATCTTTTGCATTGGGTAGTTCATTTAAATATTGAGCTGTTTCAAAAATACCATAGCTCCATGAATCTGTAAGTATATATTTTTTAGGTAAAAATATATTTTGATAGTTGAAATAATGAGGGGCAGAAAAATAAACAGAAATACTTTCTGCAAATATTATTAGAACAATAAAAGCAAATAAGTGTTTTTTTGATGGAGTTAAAGTAGAGATGCCAATACTTGCTAAGAGTGAAAAAAGAGGTATTAACATCAAGGTATAGCGAGTATTTACAAATGTTTCACTGACTAGACCACCTGCAAAAAATATCAAAGGTACAGTAACACAAAAAATAATTATAACATTATAACGAGGAGGTATTTTGTTGAAAAAAACTAAGACAATAGTTGTAATAGTAAAAATTAAAATAATAGGTGTAAGTGCAAATATTATATTAAATGACTGAATAGCAATTTCTCCAGTAAAATAAATGGGTGTAGGCAATCCTTCAAACATTGGAAATTGTAGTTTTTGTGTATCTGCCACAACTTCCTTTAAATTGTCTAATGGCACAAATGTTGCGTTAGTCCATGCATTTATAAGGGCAAATAATATAAGTAGTAAAAGTGGAATTGATGCTAGTATAAGAATTTGTTTTTTAAATTTTTTGATAGAATTTGCGATATATAAAGTTGTGTGGGACTTGAATAAAAAAGCATCAGTAGTAATAGCAAATAGCAGTGTCAAGAGTGGAATAATAATTGGTTTTAGTGGAGGTGAAAAAAAAGTGCCATAAGTAAATAAATCTATATCAAGCACGACAGCTGGTAGAAATAAAATAAATATAAATATCGCTACTATCCAAATTGATAGATATCTTAGTAATAATATTTTTAGCCATTTGTTTGGATTTTTTACTTTTTCATATATTAACCAAAAACCAGCAATCATAGTATAAAACACAAACAAAAGATTAGCAGTATATTTAGATAGAAGCGCAAAGCCAGTTAAAATTCCAGTCAAAATAATAAACTTTTTTTCATCGGTTTTGAGAAGTGCAAAAAAACTAAATATTGCACCGGCAGAAAAACTCCACAAAAGTGCATCTGGATTTATAATTTGAGAAATGCCAATTAAGATTGGATTAATTCCTATCAAAATTATACCAATAGATGCAATACGCCTATCAAATGCACGGGTAAGTAGCCAAAAAAGCAGTGGTAACATTACAAGTCCATTGAAAAGTAAAATAGGGAGGCGGAGGGCGTAATTTAATGTCATTGTGTAATCTTGCACAGAAGCATAATCAGAACGATTTTGGGACACAAACGGAAGTCCTGTGCCAGATATTAGAGCTACACTTACACCAGGCTTATCATTTATGTATGTATCAGGAATATTACGTTGCTTGATAGCTTGCCAGTATTGGGGTATGCGTTCCAGTCGCCAAAAATGCTCATCAGTGGTTTCAAATTTATTTAAGTGATATAAGCCACTTCCAATAAATACTACGATAACAGCACATAATAATATTATTGATTTGATTGTAGATTTAGAAATTTTTTTCATAATTCAAAATTATTCTCCTCGCCATACATCAATATTTTCTGAAGGTATGACTTTTATATAATTAACAGATCTATTTCCTGGATTTAATTCATAAATTGGTTTTGGGTTGTTTGTGTAGAGTAGATCTAATCTGACAGGATAATCCTCACGCATTTGAGAGTATGCTCGTGATAAGTCAACAGTACGTGCCTCTCGTCCTTTGGAGATAACAAAGTAATCATAGTTTGGTCCATTTTTTATGAAATCCGCTTTGCGTATGACACTTACACAATTACCCACAAAAAATGTACAAACTCCTCGTTTATCAGACCAAATATTTAAATTTTTGGCGTCTGGTAATGTATTTAGATATTGAGCTATTTCATAATTACCGTCACCCATATCTTTTGGATTTATTAATTGAGTGTTGGGTAATAGTGGGCTATTGTAACTAAAATAAAAAGGTTTAACGGTAAACAGTGTGTAGATGCTAAAAAATAGTATAGTAATAATTATAAAATAAAAAGAAAACTTTTTTGTGTGTTTTTGAATAACCTTATAAAAATAATACCAACCATATCCAGACACAATAAATATAAGTGGATACAAAATGATTTGATAGCGCGCTGTAGGAATTGTGGTGCTAAAAAGTGAGCCTGCATAAAAAATAATAATAAATAACAGTAAATGCCAAACAATATTATTACTTGTAGAATATTTTCCCATATCTTTTTTGAAGAGAAAAATAAGTGCAAAAAATACACCCAGTAAAGCAAACGGTGAGATACCAAAAATAAGTGGATAAAAACTTGTAACAAACGCTTGAGGGATAGTAGTGTCACCGCCCCAATTTATACTGGTTTTGGGTGAGAATAAAATATGTTCAAAATTTATAGATTGCGTAGAACTAAACGTAAAATAAATAGTCGCGAGTATTGTTGTAAGGAAAATAAGTGGAATTAAAATTACAAAAAACTTTTTGATTTTTTGTAGTTCAAAAGCAATCCAAAGAATAATTGAAGACTTGTTGAAAAAATAATCTAAGATTATGGTAAATATAAAGATAACAAAAATTTGCCAAATAGGTTCAAAAGGTTGACTCCAAATTGTGCCAAGTAGCAATCTATCCATCTTTACCCAAGTGCCAGGGTAAAAGATATAAAATGTTACTAGAGAAATGAGTGCAACAATTCCTAGATGTGACAATGATTTGTGTAGAAAATCTCGCAACTGTTCTTTTGAATAAATTGCAAAAAATGGATATGTAAAAAGTAGGATGAAAAAGAATGGGAAAAGTAAATTTGTAATGTATTTAGTAAGAAGTCCTAGCCCAAGCAAAAACCCTGTTGCATAAGTCCATCTGATGTTTTTTGTTTCTAAATATGCTAAATAAGACAATAGTGTAAGAGGTATAAAAATCCAACTAAGTGCATCAGGATTTATGATGCGACTGACACCTAACAGTATGGGAGATAGTCCGATAAATACTGTGGCAAGTAAGCTAATTTTTGGATTTAAGAGAGTGCTCAAAATATGGTAAAAAAGCAGTAGAAAAATCGTGCTAAAAATAAGAATTGGTAGACGCATTGCAAAAAGCATATTTTCAAATGCTTGTTTGTCCATTATGGTATCTTTGAAATCTGAGGGTGTAGTAAAAATAAGAGATGGACCAGAGATAAATGCCAGAGTTACACCAGGCTTATCACTTGGACGTGTGTGTTTCCAGTCCATTTCCAATATGTTGTTCCAGTATTTTTCAATTCGTTTTTCATTGCTGTAAGTCCATAGTCGCTCGTCCACATAAGCAGCTTTGCCCAAATGATAAAAGCCAAAACTAAAATGTACACTCATAACAATAATAAGAAAAGCCAATGCTATGAGCGTATATTTTTTTGGCGTTTTGAACATCAGGACATCCTTTTTGTGATTTTGATGATAGCGACGAATTATT
>CAZHQB010000022.1:0-16323 GCA_964534895.1 uncultured Micavibrio sp. | reverse complement strand
ATATTAACCACAAGTATTGTGGGTAGTTTTTGGTTCTTTCAAAAAAATATAGATGATGTCATTCCTGTGGAGGCAGGAGTCTTTCAAGGAAATGGTATGAAAATTATTAAAGATGATAGTAAAAAAACAATTGTTGTAAGTGATATTGAGACTGCTTTTTATAGAAAATTTTCAAATTGGGAAAAGAATATTGCAAATGTTAAAATTGAAGCAGTACGAGAAAATAGTGCATTGGGAAGAATGTGGTATAACGGAAGTGAATATGTATGGTTTGCTAGCAGGATGATAAATAAAAATTGGAAAATTATTGAATATGGCGTTAGTTATAATGGAATATGTAAAAATTTTGAGAAATATAATTTTCCACAAGATATGATCCCCGATTGTTGGGACGATAGTAAAAAAGAATTAATTAATACAGTTAATCCTGCTTTGTTTTACGCATATGATTTTACACTAAAGGATAAAAATAATATTTTAGAATCATTTAGAAATTACATAAATAATGTATCTGTAAAAGATGATAAATATATATATATAAACAAGTCATTGTTTTTAGAGATTGATAAAAATACAAAAAAATATTTTAAGGGACGCGTTCTTGTGGGTGGTGTAGAAAATTATAGTGCACCCTATATTTTAGCTGTTAAAATTGATGGTAATTGGAGAGTTATATTTCAAGGACAAGATTATCCTCCATGTAATATAGTTGATGAATATAATTTTCCAAAAGAGTGGTATAAAAAATGTTTTTATGTCGATGATAGTGGCAAAACTGATTTAATTCAAAAATGATATAAGATAATAGTTATTAGTTAAATGATAATTATTATGTGGTATTATTTACTACAGCAATAGTTTTTTAACAATCAAAATAAGATTATTTGGAGGTGTAGAAATGAAAAAAACAGTATTTTTCTATGAGGTATTAATTTTCTGTATACTTTTTTTGGGTCAAGCTAGTTTTGTTATGGCAAAAACATTTAAGTGTACGAATGGAAGTTTTGATCAAAAAATTGGTGAAAATGGAAATGAATGTATTTTATATGTACGTTCTGAAACTGGTATATCGTGGGCAGGATGTCATGGTGAAGCATGGCAATGTTATAATCAAGCAAATGATGAAGGTTACTCTGTAGGTAGTGAACCAGCAATTGGTGCAATTGTGGTCTTTAAAAAAACGGGACCATACTCACTGGCAGGACATGTTGGTATAGTAAAGAGTATATCTGCAAATAATTTCATCATACGTGAGTCAAATGTTGTAGCAACACATATAATTGGTGAACGTACAATCAGCAAAAATGATATTACCATTCGTGGATATATTTATTGTGATGAAGACCCCCAAACCGAAACAGAAACCAACACCACAGCCTATGCAAATTCAGGACAATTGGCATGGATTCCACTTGGAGTGGATTGCAAAGATGCTATGAAATGGATTGATATTGAAACAGGTAATGTGGTAGCTGATAAATCAAGTCAATCTGTAAGCGGAGATGTAGTTTGTGAAAGTTATGGAATATATCCAACTTGTGGTATAAATAACTCTCAATATTAATAAAACTTTACGGAGGTAATCAAACAATGAAATACATTATTTCATTATTGAGTATATTTTGTATATTCTATATGCAAAATACATACGCAGGAGATTGTGGTTCAAGTGGTGTTAACATCATATATATTGATGATAATACAAATTTACCTACAAATTCTGAAAATGGAAACCATAACGATTCGCCACCAGACCAGGGTCATGTAGACCCAATAACAAATCACAAACATGCCATAGGTTTACATTATGTAAAGTATAAAATGTCAAACCAAAAAAATTGGCATAAAGGCAAGGTAACTGTAGATCAAGGCACGAATCTAAAATTAAACATTCGTGTAAAGGTTAAAGAAAAGGAAAATTATGAATGGGATGATGTATGTGTAGATTTGTATTATTCAGAAAACAGATGGTTTTCTAGGAGTCATGATACAAAAATATCTACTAAGTGCATTAAAAAACTCAAGAAAAAGGAAAAGGAAAGTAGATATTTTCATAATATCAATATTTCTAATCTTGATGAAGGACATCACTATTACTTTGCAGATATACGTTATGGAAACAAACATAACATATCAAGCAGAAGTGATAAAACCGAGTATGTGTGTGTAGAAGTGCAAAATGTCAATCATAAACCAAAAGGTTATGTAGACATAGCTAACTGCAGCATCATCAGTGGATGGGCCAGTGATGAGGATACCACAAGTCCATTAAATGTTCATATTTATGATGGAACAACATTTCTTGCTAATATTTATGCAGCTGATTATCGCAGTGATGTTGGAAATCGTAGCTTTACTTATGTAATTCCAGAAAGTTATAAAGATGGTATAAGACATAATTATAAAGTTTTTGCTATCAATGAACCAACTGGAGAAAATCCTTTACTCACACAAGGTAGTTTCTATTTATCTTGTGGAAATAATGGGGCTGTACCAACTACGAGATTTTACAACTCAAAGCACAGGGCGCATTTTTATAGTGTAAATCCCATAGATCAAAGTAAAGTCCCAAACAAATATCCTGGTTGGGAAGATCATGGAACTTCATTTAATGCTTTTCCAAATCCTCAGGATGATACAGTTCCACTTTATACTTGTTGGACAGGATCAACTCATGATTGGACAAGAGGGGATCAATGGCAATTTATATCTGATTTTTCAGTTATAGCTGGTTGCAAGGAAAATCCGTGGATAGCTTTTTATGTGTATCCCAGTGATGGTGAAGATAGAAATCCAGTATATCTGATGTATAAATCAGATGTAGATAGTTATATATTATCCAATGGCTTGAATGATGCAAATTATTTACAAAGTACATATGGATTTACTTTTACCAGTAGTGAACCATTGTTTTGGACCCCGACTACTCTAATGGTTGAGGAAACCCCAGTTATTTATGAGGAGCCTACAAGTCCAACAGTCTTGGACAAAGCTATGGATGAAGCGGAACAAAAACAATTTAACCAAGCAAGTTATTTGCTTCTTCAATAAAACTCTCAAATTAATAAGGAGAAAGAACAATGAAAAAAATTATTTTGACAGTAGTAGCAGTATTGGCAATGGTAACTGTGGCACAGGCAGAAAATTTTGTCTGGGCAGATGGATACAGGACAATTACACAATTCTATCCAGATACAGACTTGCAGTTTTATCTTGATGGAGACACGATAGACTACAATAGTTCTTGTCATAACCGTTTTGTGATAAGACATACAGATCCAAACTACAATGTAAAAGTAGTTGTGCTTTTGACTGCATGGGAAAATGATCGCACAATCAAAGTAAAATTTGATGATGCGGATACCAGTTGTGGTACAGATGTAAATATGTTTAAAATTCACTAATCTGATATATATATATATATCTTAAAAAGAAAATCTTTTAGGATAAATATATACATATCAGCAAAACCATTCAACTCATAATGAGCTGGGTGGTTTTTTGGTTTTAGGATATTTTGAATATTTGTAAAAAATAAAAAAGTATGTTATTTTTAATTTAGAAATAGTTAATTTGTCGGTTTTGTGAAGATTTTAATGATTGCACCGACGCCTTTTTTTTCGCATCGTGGGACACATATTCGGATATTGGAAGAAGCTCGCGCATTGGAACGATTGGGGCACAGCATTATGATTGTGACATATCATAATGGTGATGATATTGGTGATTATATAAAGACAAATATTGATGTACGCCGTATTCGTCGGTGGCTTTTTTGGTACAAAAAAACAGAAGCGGGACCAGATTGGCAAAAAGTATTACTTAATATTTTTTTGATTGTAAAATCATTCAATATGATACATACTTGGAAACCGGATATTTTACATGCTCATTTACATGAAGGTGTGCTTATAGGCAGAATGATGCAAATAATATTTTTTATGAATCGCATACCACTTGTATCAGATTTTCACGGAAGTCTAGTTGGTGAGATGCGTTCGCATGGATATTTAGGAGTGCCTCCGATTGGCACGATTTTTCGTGCATTAGAAAAGTGGATTGGTAGCATGGGAGACAAGGCTGTTGTAAGTGGCGAAGAAAATATAGAAGTAATTCAAAAAGCACGCGCAGATAAGACAGCTATTCATCTTTGTGATGGTGCAAATGTTCTAAAACTTTTAGATGATGATGAAATTGCTCAATTACGAGAAAAGTATAAAATTCCAAAAAATAAATTTGTTGTAGTTTATACTGGAGCTTTAATTACAAATAAGGGTATTAATCATATATTAGAATCAATTCCTTTTGTTCTGCGAGATATGAAGGATATTCATTTTATTATTGGTGGGTTTCCTTCTGAGTGGGTGCGTCAGTATGTTGAGGATAGAAATATTGTAGATAATGTAACAATTATATCACCGCTTAATTACTTTACGCTTGCAGATGTAAATAGACTTGGTGATGTTGGAATTGATCCAAAAGATGCTCAAATAAAACAAGCTAGTGGTAAAATATTACAGTATATGGCAGCGGGATTAGGCATTATTTGTGCTGATCGTCCAACAAATCATAAATATCTTTCAAAAGATGCAGCACAATTTTTGAAAGTGGTTGATGCGTATTCCTTGGCTGAGGCAATTAAAAAGTTTTATAATGATAGGGAATTTTTGCAAATGTGTAGACAAAATGCATATAAGGATATAGAAAAATTTAGCTGGCAAAAAACTGGTGATAGTTTAGAACAAATATATAAGGAAATTATAAAGTAGATATTTTATATGGGAGAGAAAAAAAATAAGCAAAATCGGAAAAATGGTTTGTGGTATTATATTAAATTTTTTATAAGTATTTCTGTGAAAAGTTTATTCGATTTGGTTATTCTAACAGGACTTGCTCTTTTTGTTGTTTTTCTTTATACATATTATACGTCAGTGGATCCTGCAGCTCTTACACATAGAGCTATTTATGAGACATCTATTATTTATGACAAAACTGGAGAACATGAATTATACGAAATGCATGGGGAAGAGAATAGAAAAGTGATTACACATGATGAAATACCAAATAGTTTGCGATTTGCAACTATTGCAGCAGAAGATGATAGTTTTTATAGACATAAAGGCATTGATCCTTTAGGAATTTTGCGAGCAGCACGTAAGAATTTTATTGCAGGTAGTACTGCACAGGGTGGCAGTACGATTACACAGCAATTAGTGCGTAATACTTTTTTATCTCGTGAAAAGACAATAAAGAGAAAATTCACAGAAATTGTATTGGCTATTAAAATAGAGCGGTATTATACTAAAGATGAAATTTTAGATTTTTATCTCAATGAAGTACCCTATGGTTCAAATGCATATGGAGCACAAGCTGCTGCCATGGTATTTTTTGGGAAAGATGCAAAAGATTTAACGCTTGATGAGGCAGCGTTATTAGCATCATTGCCTAAAGCAACAACCTATTATTCACCATATGGTAATAATATTGAAAAATTAAAGGCAAGACAAAGGGGCATTATTAAACGATTAGGCGATTTAGGTTTATATGATAGCAATGAAGTTAAAAAGGCTCTAAATACAGATACGATAGCTAAAATTAAAGATTTTCATGAAGATATTGATGCGCCTCACTTTGTATTTTATGTGAAAGAACAATTAGAAAAAATGTATGGTAATGATGTGCTTCAACGAGGTGGTCTTAAAATTTATACAACCCTTGATTATGATATGCAAAAACGTGCAGAAGAAGATGTAAGTTCATATGGAAAAAAATTACCTGCTTTTGGAGCTTCAAATGCAGCTCTAGTGTCAGTAAAACCCAGTACCGGTGAAGTTTTAGCAATGGTTGGTAGCTTGGATTATTTTGATAGAAAAAATGATGGTGAAGTAAATGTAGCTCTTAGACTCCGTCAACCAGGTTCATCATTTAAGCCAATTGTATATGCAGCCGGATTTGATAAAGGATATCAACCTGAAACATTGCTTTATGATGTGCCAACTAATTTTGGCAAAGATGGAACAGGGAAAGATTATATACCACAAAATTTTGATGGAAAACATCATGGACTTGTATCAGTTAGAAAAGCACTACAGGGCTCATTGAACATTCCGGCTGTTAAAATGCTTTATTTAACAGGTATTGATAATGCTATTGATTTTGCACAGGAGCTTGGTTTCACTACATTAACTGACAGAAACAGATTTGGTCTCTCACTTGTTTTAGGTGGAGCCGAAGTGAAACTTCTCGAGCACACAGGAGCTTTTGCGGTATTTGCAAATGATGGGGTACGTGTGCCAACTCATGGGATTTATAAAGTTTTTGATGCTACAGGAAAAGAAATTAGTAAACCCATAAAATCGGAGCAAGTTATTGACAAAGAAGTGGCCAGAAAAATAAATAGTATTTTATCTGATAACAAAGCACGTACCTATGTATTTGGTCCAAATTCTCCAGTGTATATTTCAGGTAAAAATGTTGCAGCAAAAACAGGCACAACACAAAATTATAGAGATGCATTGACGCTTGGATACACACCAGAACTTGCAGTTGGTGTATGGGTTGGTAACAATGATGGTAAACTGATGCATCCTGGCAGTATTGGTTCAAAAGTTGCGGCTCCACTGTGGCATACTTTTATGGCTAGAGAATTAGAGACATTGCCAGATACACAATTTGAACCTTATGAAGAAGTCTCATCAAAGAATTATATGGTTACAGGTAATCGTCCACCAGGTATAAGTAAAGATAATGCTGTAATTTATTATCGCAAGAGTACCGGTAAGCGTATATCTCAAGAAAAGGCTCGTAAAATGGACCAAAAAAAATTAGAAAAGAAATATACTAAAAGTTTTGGCGGTTATAGTATTTTGCATTATATTAATAAAGACATGCCATTGGACGAAGAGGCTAAACCAAATTTTAAAGATCCAATGATGAAATTATGGGATGAATCACTTAATGGTAAATATGAAATACATAATAAATAACATGTGTTATTATAGTAGTATTGTAAATAATTTATATATTACAAAATTAATATGAGGAAATTAATAATTGGTATTGGAATAATAATGATTATTATGGGTGGAATTTTTTGGTACATAAATAATCATAAAGGAGTCGTTTTACAAAAAACAATTCAGAATGTGGATAAAGTATTAAAGTTTGATAAATTAGATGATAGTACTAAGGAGAAATTTGGAACAATACAAGATATTGCAAATGCATTACTCGTTCAAGATAATGTAACTAGGCGATATTTGATTTTTCTACAAAATAATTTTGAATTACGTCCAGGAGGTGGTTTTTTGGGGCAATATGCTATTGTTGAAGTAAAAAATGGAGAAATTATTTCACATGAAGTTAAAGATACGAATGTGCTAGATAATACATATAAATCTGATATGTATTTACCTGAAAATTTACAAAAATATCTCATTGGTACAAAAAAATGGAAAATAAGAGATGCAAATTATTCACCTGATTTTCCAAAAAATGTTAAGACGGCATTACACTTTTTTGAGCTGGGTGGAGTTGATGTAAATTTTGATGGTGTATTTGCTATTAATTCTTCAGTTTTTGAAAAATTATTAAAGATAACTGGTCCAATTTCAGTAACTGAAAAAGATTTTGAAAAATATGGAGAATTTAATGCTGATGGAGCTTTGTGGAAATTGCAAAAAATTGTGGAAGAGCCGGTTTTTCGTGCGGATTATCGTAAACAATGTGAAAAAGAAGTTAGAGCTTTGGGAGCAAAAGAACATGATAAAAGATTCAATAAGTGCAGATATGATGAGAACGGTAAAAAATACAAAAGAATGAATAAAGCACAAAGAGCTGATAGAAAACTTATAATGGACGCACTTGAAAAAGAAATGGTAAAAAAGTTGGTTAAAATTAATAATATAGAACCACTTATACAGTTATTTACCGAGAGTTTAAATCAAAAAGATATACAATTGTGGTTTAAAGATGAAAAATTACAGCAATTAGCTAGAACTGAAAATTGGACTGGTGAAGTGGATAGGGATTGGGATGGTGATTATGTGATGATTTCAGATGCAAATATTGGTGCACTTAAATCTGATTATTATATGAGACGCTCAATGGAGTATAAAATTGATTTCACAGGAAAAAGTGCGGAGGTAAATGATCCAAGTGCTGGTAGGATGGTGCGTTACATTACTCCAACTATAAAAGAGCAGGTTATGTCTGGTAAGTTTGTGACAAATAAACCACTTGCAACTGTACGTATGACATATAAAAATACAGCAACAGAATCAAGCTATTTCAATAGTGATTATCATTCTTTTACACGATTGTATGTGCCAAATGGCTCTAAATGGTATATTAGAGAGTGGTTTGAGGCACCCGGCATTGATACTGAAGTTTTTGGCAATAAACAAGTTTATAAATATAAATTTGATGTTCTTTTGGGTCAAACTATTCCAACAATGCTACAATATACTTTACCAGAAACAATTAAGGAAGACGGGTATAAACTTAAAATTCAAAAGCAATCAGGTCTTGGAAATATACCGCTTACAGTTACAGTTATAACATCTGAGGGAAAGAAATACACAAAAGAAGTTACATTCAAATCAGATATGATTTTTAAATTGCAAGATGAAAAAGATGGCAAAGAATTAGTTGTTGTAGAATGACAATGAAGTTTTAAAATCAAAAAAATATGAATACATTACTTATAAAAATAGGAAAATCATGGCAAGTATTGAAACGTGATGGATTTTTTAATGGATTTAGGAGGATTTTTAGTGCTTTTTTTGCGCTTTTTCGTTTTGTGGGAAATGGTGATATCCTTTTTATTTCAGGTGGAGTTGGAGACAGTGCACTGTATAGGACTGTGCACGTAGCTGAAGAATTGAATTTTAAGGGGTTTAAATGTTCTGTTACAGTGCAAGATAATCCTAGACTTGTAAATTATGTAGATAAATTTTTGGTATTTGTTTTTCACAGAACACTCTATACTAGTAGAGTTGCAAAATTAATTAATGAAATCAAAAAGCAGAATAAAACAATTATTTTTGATACTGATGATTTGGTATACGATCCAAAGTATCTGAATTATATGGATTATTATAAAAAGATGAATTCTTTGGAAAAGAGACTATATGAAAATGGTGTTGGTGGAGAAATTCTAAGGGATGATTATGTAAAAGTTGCTACTACTACAACTAATTTTTTAGCAAATAAATTAAAAAAAGAAAATAAAAAAGTTTTTGTAGTACCAAATAAATTATCAGTAGTAGATGTTAAAAATGCTACAGAAGCATTAAAAAGTAATAACGTGTCATTTCGACTGAAGCAAAGCGAAGTGGAGAAATCTCAAAACAATAGGATCAAAAAAGATATTATAAGATTAGGCTACTTCAGCGGGACAATAAGTCATAATAAGGATTTTGCTACAATAACAGAACCATTAATGGAAATAATGAAAAAATATAAGAATGTGGAATTATTGTTAGTTGGTCCGTTAAATGTCGAAAATGAGTTGGTACAACAGTTTGGAGATAGGATAAAACAATTATCATACGTCAAACGTAGCAAACATTTTGCCAATATTGCTAAATGTGATGTTAATCTTGCGCCATTGGAGTATGATAATCCATTTTGTAAAGCAAAATCAGAGTTAAAATTTTTTGAAGCTGGAATTGTTAAAGTGCCAACAGTAGCAGTAGATAATCAAACTTATTCAGAAGCAATAAATGATGGTGTAGATGGCTTTTTAGCTAGTAATACGGAAGAGTGGGTAGATAAACTATCACAGTTAATTGATGATGAAGAATTACGAATTGAGATGGGTAAAATGGCATATAACACAACCTTATGTAGATATACAACTCAAAGTAAAAATGATAATGAATATTATAAATATTTAAAAGATATAATTAAATAAATAATAAAATAAAATGTATAAAATTATTGGAGTTGTGTTGGGATTATTAATAACCTCAAATGCGATGGCAAGTGTATTGTTTGATGGTGATTTTGAAACGGGTGATTATTCGCAATGGGAAACTCCCAACAGTGGGCTAAATTGCCCAAATGAGTCAACTCAAGCTCATGTTGTTACAACTCAATCTAGGCGAGGAACGTATTCGACTGAAATGGTTGTACATGATGGAGATGAACTTTGGGGAGGTGAGCGATGTGATTTGGAACGACCGCATGCTTACGATGAAAACATTGATAGTGAGTATTGGTATCAGTGGTCAACATTTTTTCCTAGTGATTGGACAAGTTTAACTGGAGCCCCAGATGATGATTGGTTATTGATAGCTGATTGGCATGCTTCGCAAGATCCAGATTTCGTAGATGTTTGTCAGCCATTTCAACTTGAGGTTAATGGAAATAATCAACTTCTCGTTAGAATGTTAACTGGAAATGTCACAGGGTATGATTGTTATGATGGTTCTGGTACTGCTTACAGTGAAGATGAAATTATAGTTAATCCTATAGAATTGGGTAAATGGAATGACTTTATTGTACATATAAAATGGACACCAGAGAATACTGGTGTTTTTGAAGTATGGCATAAGACTGCTGATGAAACTTCTTTTGATAAGGTTCTAGAAAAAACTGGCATTCCTACAATGCAGTATGCAAATAATATTAGCAACACTGATATCCCATATTTTATTTTGGCTCACTACCGTTCTCTGGTGCAATCTCATACTTCAACTTTGTATCATGATGAATTTAAACAGGCTAATAGTCTTTATGATTTGGATGAATATAATAATGTTTGGTGGCAACCACATGCTAGTGAAAAATTAACTTGGCAGTGGGATTTGAGTGACAGTAATGTGGATACTTCTTTTGATGTGGATGTTTATGATATTGATTTGTTTGATACGCCCCAAAGTAAAATTGACGAATTGCACAATGCGGGGCGAAAAGTTATCTGTTATTTTTCGGCAGGGAGTTGGGAGGACTGGAGAAGTGATGCTGGTGATTTTCCTGAATCGGTAAAAGGGAATGATTTAGATGGCTGGGCGGGGGAGAAGTGGTTGGATATTAGAGACATTACAAATTTAGGTCCAATCATGGAAGCTCGATTTGATTTAGCTAAGACAAAAAAATGTGATGGTGTGGAGCCAGACAATATTGATGGTTATACAAATACTACTGGTTTTCCACTCACAGCCAACGACCAACTCACTTATAATAATTGGTTAGTTACTCAAGCACACAATAGAAATTTATCCATTGGACTTAAAAATGACATAGATCAAATTAATGATTTGGTTGGAGCATTTGACTGGGCTCTCAATGAACAATGTTATCAATATGATGAATGTGATGGCTATCAAGCATTCATTACTGCAGACAAACCGGTTTTTGGAGTGGAATATAATCTAGAACCGTCGGCCTTTTGTCCCCAGGCAAATGCTAGTGGTTATGCTTGGTTAAAAAAGCATGTAAATTTAGATGCTTGGAGATATGGTTGTGAAGATTATGGAGTAAGTCGTGCTGATGTTGATCAAAATGGAACCGTTAATTCTACTGATGCGATGCTCACCTTAAGAAATTCTTTAGGCTTAGATATGTCCAGCACAAATTGGATAACTGGAACTCATACGGGAGATGTTAATTGTGATAACACTACCAACTCCGCAGATGCCATGTTAATTTTGAGAAAGAGTTTAGGATTAGATATGAGTGGAACGGGGTGGTGTTATTGAGATTGCAAATTTAATCTAAGGAGGTTATGTGTATATACAAAATTTTATGTTATAATAATTATAATATGATTGGACAAAATAAAATAATACAAAGAATCGAAATATTTATAGGAATTGTTATTGTCGCATTAGGTGGTGTGTATTTTGTTGTCGCTTATAATGCACCTAGATTGTGCTCTAGTATAAACGGAGAGCATTTTAATGTTGGTGATGAATTTACTTGTTAATGTTGGTGATGAATTTACTTGCGCAGTTGAGTTAGATGAAGCAGGAATGATAAAAATAGAAGACGTTAATTTAATGATCACTTCAGATAGTTTTAGTGATGATTCTTTGGATATTGTGGAATATGATAGTGATTTTAGTTGGAATGAAATTTCACATGAGGATAATACTATTGAGTATGAAACAACTAATTCACCACATTATGTTTCTGACGAAAATAAGGATTATGTGGACTTAACTTTTCATGTGTATAATCCTGTTACTTTTAATGTTGAATTTTATATTAATTATCAAGCAATAAAACAAACCAATGTCTCAGAGGAATTGTACGAATCTGGCTATACTTCTTCTCTGTCTATAAGTAACACAGAAGAAGATTATTGTGGAGATGGTGTGTGTAGTGAATCTGAAATGGAAAATCCGTGTGGATGTTTTAGTGATTGTTCTCTATATTGTTCGTAAATAAGCGATAAAATATTTTTAGTGTTTTTATGAAAAGAATAAAAAAATAATTTAGCATTGGGCATTAGTAGTTTAGTCATTAGTTTTTTTGTATTTAATAATGTTCATGCTGAGATTAGTTGTGAATTTAAGGATGATAATAACAATCCCGTTAACGAAATAGAATATACAAACGGTTCAAATCCAACACCGAGTGAAGTGCAGTGTGACCCATCATTTAATGTGGGAGAGCTCCCGTGTTCAGATGAAGAACTTAATATATGTATTGATAGGTTTTTTGGCTCATTTCCAGAAGGAGTATCAGTAGAAGTTGAGAATTATGATTTTGGTTTATGGGATTGTAATGTAACTGGGGCTAGTTTTAATTGTGAAATCAGAGCAGGAAACGATTGTGAAAACATTTCTAATGATAGTATTTTACCTTTTACTATCAGGTTACAATTTCCAGATAATTATGCTGAAGAATTAGAAGATGTTTCTGGAGACCTTACGGTTGAAGGTGGCATGCATTGTTTAGAGGAAACCACGGATGAAGTTGTGGATGATTTTAATATAAATTTTAATGCATTAGCATTTCATGCATCTTGTGGTAGCGCTGCAAAAGACTATGCCTTTGATGAAACTGTTTTTGATGGTGAATTTTGTTCTGAAGGAATAGCTAATTCTTCAATATCATTTCCTCCACAAGGAGATACGGTAGATTGGCAATGTGTAAATGGAGAGGTAATTGCAAATTGTACAGCTTCAAGAAAAAGTCCACAGCAACCAATCTGTGGAGTCGCAGCCAAAAACTATTCTGTAACTGAGTCTAATTTTGAAGGAGAATTTTGTGCAATTGGTATTGTAGAGAATATACCAAAATTTCCTAGTAGTGGAGCTGGTGTGTCTTGGGATTGTGTGAATGATTTAGAAGTTGTTACATGTACTGCCACAAGTACACAAAATAAAGTTTTGAGTAATGTTTACGGGTATATTTATTTTGATGATAATCATAATGATGAAAGGGACTCAGAGGAAAAAGGTGCCGAAGACATTAAGATTAAATTAAAGTGGGCTGGTTATGATAATAAATTTAATACTTCTGATGATAAAAAATACAAGGACAGAACAAACAAAAGAGGTAAATACGAATTCAAAGATTTAGTATCTGGTAGATATAAAGTTCAAATAGAAGATGGAGAAATGGTGGAATTTTATTTAACAGCCGAAAAAGACAAAGTCAATGGACGGTCAATATTTGAGTTAGCTGAAGGTGAAACAAAAAAACGAGATTTTGGATATGATAGAGATAGGGATCACAAGGGTAACTTAAAAAATCATAAATTAGAATATTTAAAATCAGGTAAATCATTATCAATAATAGATATATTAAGAAAATTATTTTTTTAGGGTTTATTGTATGATATTAGTATTCCTCAAAAAGTAGCCTTGATTATGCAACAATACAAAAGTATACAAAATATAATTTTATGGTATACTTATAAATAATATAAATAATTAAAATAAAAATATGAAGAAGACATTATTATTAAAGATTCTTGTGGGAGTAGTAGTTTTGTTTGTTGTGAGTATTTCAGTTTTTGTTGTGATGAAAATGATAAATAAAAATAATACTGCAACGGATACCGCAGTAGTTAAAACTAAACTTGAAGAAGAAAGTGAACCTACAAAAAAGAATATTACAAAATTATTTAATGTGGGAGATTATCATGGGGCATTAAATCTAATAGACAAATATTTAGAAGCAAATCCAAGTGATGCTGATGTTTTGGCTACTAAAGCTACTGTTTTGGCAAATATTGGGTCTGTAGAATTTAAAGAAAAACAAAATGCACAGGAAGCTATAAAATATGCAAATAAAGCACTTGAAATAAATCCCAAACAGGATAACGCTTTATATGCACGTGGATATGCTTATGAAATCCAAAATAAATTTGATGAAGCATTAATGGATTATAAAAAGGTGTTAGAACAAGCGCCGACTAATCCTGTATATATAACACAGATGGGTCATTTGTATGATTTGATGGGTGATACAGAAAAAGCAAAAACATATTATGAAAAAGCTTTGGAAGTTGATAATAATTATGCCAAAGCAATGATTAATTTGGGTAGATATTATCAACGTAAAAATGATGCTACACAGGCAATAAAATATTATGAGCAGTCATTAATTAATTCAAATAATGTAGCAGATAAGGCAGGTGTTTATTATTCATTGGGAATAATAGAAATTAATCAAAATAAATTAAAAGAAGCACGTAAACATATGGAAGATGCTGTTGATATAATGCCTAAATATCCACAAGCACTAATTGGACGCGGTTGGGCTGGTATGTTGTTGTTATCACAGAAAGGTGTTGATAGGAATAAGCTTGCAGAGCGAGGAATAAATTTTCAACTTGTATTTGATGATGTAACCAAAGCTATTGATATAAATCCAAATCAAACAATAGGTTATTTGATTTTAGCACGTATGTATTTGAGAATTCCTGGGCAAGCTTCTCAATCTATTAAATATTATGATAAGGCATTGGAAGTTGTAGATAATGATATTACAATAATGTCTAATGATAAAGATAAAATTAAGCAAAATATAATTAAAGAG
Organism: uncultured Micavibrio sp.; assembly: GCA_964534895.1. Taxonomy (GTDB): domain Bacteria; phylum Patescibacteriota; class Minisyncoccia; order Moranbacterales. The sequence continues at coordinate 1,323 of CAZHQB010000022.1, read as the reverse complement.
AAATCCAAAAATTCTAAAATAATTGATAGTTCTAATAAATTTAATAAAAATAAACAAGTAAGTTATAAAGGAGCTGATTTAATCCAAAAAATCTTATTAAAATCAAGATTAGTGACAGAAGTGTATGCAGCTGATTGTTTCGTTGGGCCAGGTGCTGAGACAGATATTTGTTTTGACCAAGATTCTTTTGATGATTGGGTGCAATATTTAAATGATAATGGACACACTACAACCGTAGATGGAGATGGAGATTATGCAACTTGTACGAATGGATCGCCTGTTGTACTTGTCGTTTGCGGTAGTGCTGATGGTCAAGAATTTTTCAGTAAGCCAACTACAAATTTGTGTGATTCTCCATTGACAACATATGTAAAATGGGAAGATAAAAATGCTAATGATGGTACTTGGAATTGGGTTTGTGGTGTTGAGGGTGATGATGGTAATATCCATTACAATAACAATAATAAATGTTCAGCTAGCAAAAAGCCAGTTGTAAATGGTGAATGTAAATATAAAGAACCTCCATTAGTAACTGAAACAAAGCCAGATCAAGATGATGCAACATTATGTCTCAGTGGTACAGCAACAACAATAACTGGAAATGGAACAAAAACACATCCATGGCGATGGAATTGTATAGGAGATGGACCAAATCACACAAATGATTCAGGGTGTTTAGCACATAAGCCAATAGTTAATGGTAAATGCCTAAACTCAAACTCAATCCAAATTTCAGCAGATAAAATCAGTTGGGCTGCAGCAGAGGTATCATCATTCTGTACATCAGGAGACCCAAGTCCAAATCCGCCGGCTTTTCCATCTTATGGAGCAACAAGAACATGGAATTGCAATGGAAAAAATGGAGGAACTAATGCAACAGGTTGTAGTGCAAAGCGAGGCGTACCAAAAACAGAATGTGGAAGTGCAAATAAATTAGGCAGTGACTATACAACAAACACAAAACCAGCAAATGATTTATGTAAATTCACCCCAGGATCAGGAAAAAATAATGCTGTTACATTAAATGATAGTGGTGTATGGCATTGGACTTGTACTCATGATGTTCCTGTAGCATATCCAAAAACTGCATCCTGCCAAGCCCCATCTTGCCTAGCAAACCCAAATCTAATAAAAGCAAATACACCAGTAATGCTAACAAGAGACAATGATCAAAAAACAACTGTAGGAGTAGATTGTCCGGGTCTAGGTCCAAACAATAATGTATGTTGTGATATACATAAGACACCAGAAGACAATTCACCAACAATACATGTATGTACAGGAGATAGTGACAAAGAAATACAAGTTGAATCAGGAGTAAAT
>CAZHQB010000021.1:0-17803 GCA_964534895.1 uncultured Micavibrio sp. | reverse complement strand
AGAATATCTAATTTTTCAAAGAGAATTCACAATACAAAACAAAAAACACCCAGACCACCCAAATTGGACATGGCTAACTGACAGCGAACTGCACTCCTCTCGGGTTCTCATCTCGGGCTGGCTTCCTGGCGATCGGCAGGTCTTTGTGGATTCCGGTGATTTTGACTATCACGGTGGCGATCTTGGCTTCCGCTCCTCGGCCGTTCTTTCTGTTTGATATTTAGAGCTTTGGATTTGAGATGGAATTTGGTATTTTGATTTGGCTAAAATTGTACAAAGATTGTATATTTTTGTATATGTGATATATTTAATGGTGTAAGTATTTAATAAATAATATTATGACTAGTTCATTTCATGTTTCGGTTTCTGGTGATATGAAAACATTTGTACAAAAGAGGGTTAAGGAAAAAAAATATCGATCACAAGGAAGTTATGTGCAAGATCTTATTCGTCAAGATCAATTGCGTGCAGAAAAAGTAAAGTTAACTAATATGTTGCTTGTAGGTTTGGCTTCTGGACAAGAAGAAATGACTGAAAAAAAATGGAATAAGATAAAAAGTGAGACAGTGCGTAAAATTGGTAAAAATAAATAAAATGAAAATAGTTTTTACTAATGAGGCAAAAAAAGATATTGTTGATATTGTGCAATATGCAGCTCGAGATAATTTAAATATTGCTAATAATATCTTTGATAAAGTTTGGTATACATGTAAATTGATTGCAAATATGCCAGAGATGGGAACGGCTATTGATTCACTTATAAATAGTAGTGAGGTTGGTGAACAAATACAAGAAATTATTGATTCTGCACCACTTTTGAATGAAGTACGGAGATTTCCAGTTTCTGGTTTTAGTAAGCTTATTATTTTTTATAAAGTTGATAACAAAAAGTTAAAAGTTGTCAGAATATTACACGGAAGTCGTGATATTCCAGCTGTTTTTATGACAATGTTTACTGATATAGACTAAATTTTAGGTTAAATAAGAAATCATTTAATATAGAAAGATGTAAAAAGCTGTATACATACTACCCAACAAATCATATTTATAATTAAAAATTAAGAATATTGTTATCATAAGAAGCTTATAGTGAAGTGGTTTTTGATGTTGTAATCTATATTTTGGGATTACTTCGCATGATACAGAAAGTGTGGGCTGTGATAATTATGTTTGGAGTTGGAATCTGAGAGATAAATTTAAAGTTCAAAATTTGTTTCTCGGAAGGTGTCTGCCTAAGCAGGTATAACATAAGGGATATTTAGACAAGACTCGACTTTTATTTGTGGTAACCCCTCACCCTCAGTCCCTCTCCCACAGGGAGAGGGAGGATTAAGGTCAAGCTATTTTTACAAAATAGTGGCTAGGTTGCTAGATCTAAGCGACATAGTTATTATTAAACATAAATCATAGGTAACGTACCATGGTACGTTACTTGTGGTTTGATGTACGTGGACTTATGTAGGCTTTTTTTCTTTTCACTTTGGGTTTTTTGCTTTATACTGGTAGTTATGGAATTAACATTATTACAATCTGTTATTTTTGGGCTGGTACAGGGTGTTACTGAATTTTTGCCTATTTCTAGTTCGGGACATTTAGTACTCACTCAATATTTTTTAGGTGTGGATGAGTTGTCTGTTAGTTTTTTTGTGGCGCTTCATGTGGGCTCGCTTGGTGCAGTGGTTTTGTATTTTTGGAGGGATTGGTTCAATATCTTTCATTTGAGAAAAGATATGGTAGTCTATCAAAAAAATCCTAGACTTTTGCTATATATTATTATTGCTACAATTCCTGCTGTGATTGCAGGCTTGCTTTATGGTGGCAAGGCAGAGAGTTTAATTTTTTCTCCCATTATTACTTCTGTGTTAATAGTATTTGGTAGTTTTTTGTTGTTTTTGGCTGATAGGTCTTTTGTCAGAGAAAAAGATTTGAAAGATATAACTATTAAACAGTCAATTATCATAGGTTTAGCACAAATGGTGGCATTGGTACCAGGAGTGTCTAGGAGTGGAGCTACAATAGCAGGTGCAAGGATTTGCAAGATCAATAGAGAGGATTCTGCTAGATTTTCATTTTTGATTGCTACACCGATTATTGCTGGAGCTGGTATTATGTTGCTATTAGACTGGTCTGGTGAATTAACTGTGTCAATGTTGATAGGTGTAGTAGCATCATTTGTAGCGTCGTTTGCAACAATTCATTATTTTCTTGCATGGATAAAGAAAGTGAGCTATGATGTATTTTTGTACTATTCATTAGGGTTGTTGTTGATCCTTGGTATTGTGTTTTATATATAATGACAGAACAGTGTTCTGTCACTACGAAAAATAATAAAAATTATGGGTTACTTTCAAAAATTGTAAAATCTTATCTAGTGAATGGGAGAGGGGTAAATTATTTATAAATTAAAAAATAATTTTTATGAAAAAAATTGATGGAAAAAAAATAGCTGCTAACAAGTTAATCCAAATAAAAGAAACTGTTGAACAAATTGGCATAGAGCCTGCTTTAGCTGTTTTGCTCATTGGTGATGATCCAGCATCGCATTTGTATGTTAAGTTAAAAGAAAAAGCTTCAAAAGAAGTTGGTATTGAGCTTAGAAAATATACTTTTAATAAAGATGTGTCTCAAGCAGAAATTGAAAAAGCTATTGATTTTTTGAATAATGATAAAGATACTAATGGTATCATAGTGCAATTACCGCTCCCTAGTCATTTAAATGTTGATGAAATTATCGGCTTTATAAATCCTGATAAAGATGTAGATGGTTTTCACAAGATAAATCAAGATAAATTTTTGAATAATAAAAAATGCATATATCCAGTTTTTCCAAATGCAATAATGAGTTTGATAGACAGCGAATTAAATGATTTAGAAAATAAAAAAGTTACAATAATTGGCAAAAGTGATGTTTTCGATAAAGTTATGACACATGCTTTTAAGGTAGAAGGTGCTAGCGTTGAATTTATATCATGTTTAGATAAGGTAAAATTTAATACTAAAGAAAAGGATATTATAAATAAATCAAATGTGATAATTATAGCATGTGGACAAAAAAACCTATTGTCATGTGAGTATGTGAGTGATAATACGATAATTATTGATGGAGGTATTAACAAAGATGAAAACAAAACAATTGGAGATGTTGATTTAAAAAATTGCAATGATAGAGATATTGTAATTTCACCAGTGCCAGGTGGTGTCGGTCCGGTTACTATTGCGTGTTTACTTGAAAATGTTATTGAATTAACAAAAAAACAGAGATAGTCTCTGTTTTTTAAATTGTGCCCTGGGAGAGACTTGAACTCTCACTGTGTTGCCACAACTGGATTTTGAGTCCAGCGCGTCTACCAATTCCGCCACCAGGGCAATTTATTGTAGTACTTGAAGTATTATAGTATACTTGTGGTATATAATCAAGAGTTTGACGTATAAGTGATGAATTTCTAAATATCTTAAAATATTATGGCAAATATTATTTCGTTTATTAATCAAAAAGGCGGCGTTGGCAAAACTACTAGTGCAGTTAATACAGCTAGTTATTTAGCTGAAGCTGGAAAATTTGTACTTCTAGTGGATTTAGATTCACAGGGAAATGCTACTAGTGGTTTAGGAGTTGATCCACGTAAAGTTGAGCATAGTTTGTATTCGACTATGGTTGATAATGGTAATATCCGTGATGCAATAGTGAATGTAGGAATGGATGGATTGGATATTATTCCAGCAACAGCAGATTTAGCAGGGGCTAATATTGAACTTATTGATGTGGAAAACAGAGAATTTCGTCTATATGATGTACTTAGGCAGGTACGTACAGATTATGATTATATTATAATTGATTCACCTCCTAGTTTAGGAATTCTTACTATAAATGGATTGGTAGCTTCTGACAATATCATTATACCAGTGCAAGCTGAATATTATGCACTGGAGGGGTTAGGTCAATTACTTGAAACAATTAATTTGGTGCAAAATAATCTGCAACCAAATTTGCAAATTATGGGAGCAGTTATTACACTTTTTGATAGGCGCAATAGACTTGCAAAGCAAGTTGTGCGAGAAATGAGGCAACATTTTCCTGGTAAAGTATTTGAAAGTATTATTCCTAGAACTGTACGACTTGCAGAGGCTCCAAGTTTTGGACAGTCAATCTCTGTTTTTGATAGTTTTAACAAAGGAGCAAAAGCGTATAAATCATTGGCAAAAGAAATAATTACATTGGGATAAATTTGTTAATGTATAAATTTTTATAAAATAAAGAATATGGTACAAAAACATGGATTGGGAAGAGGTTTATCATCACTTATTCCACAAAAGAATGCATTGAGTAATTCAACGATGAAACCGATTTCACCACAAAATTATGATAATGATAGTACACCTAAAGAAAAAATAAATAAATTTCAAGCAGTTAATGAATGTGATGATAGTGATTTTATTGAAGAAGTACCGATTGGAATGTTGCGTGCAAACAGGGAACAACCACGCACCAATTTTGATGAGGAAAAATTATCTGAGTTGACAAATTCAATTAAGGCACATGGTGTAGTACAACCGCTGATTGCTGTTCATAAGGGTGACCATTATGAACTTATAGCAGGAGAAAGACGACTTCGTGCATCAAAAAAAGCTGGCTTAGTAACTGTGCCAGTAGTAATTAAAAAAGGTGATAATTTAACTGACCAAATAAAGTTAGAACTTGCTCTTATAGAAAATATTCAACGTCATGATTTAAATGTTATTGAAGAAGCAAAATCATACAAGAGGCTTGCTGATGAATTTAAATTGTCTCAAGAAGAAATTGCTGTTCGTACAGGAAAAAGTCGATCAGTTATTGCAAACCGAATTAGACTACTTTCACTACCAATTGAAATACAAAAAGGAATTATTGCAGGTAAAATATCAGAAGGTCATGCGAAAGTAATTTTAAGTCTTTCAAATTCTCAAAAACAAATTGCTTTATATAAAATAATTATTGATAATAATCTCACTGTAAGACAAACTGAAAATAAAGTAAGTTTAGTATATAGTAAAAAAAAGAAGCACATAGTTTCAAGTCAAACACCCCATGCACGTAGATTAGAAGAACAATTAACGCAGTATTTTGGTACAAAAGTTCGTGTGAAAGAAAGTGCAAATGGCGGTAATATTACAGTTTCGTATTTTTCACAGGAGGAGTTGAAAAATATTCTTTTAAAATTAAAATTAATGTAGGTTTAATTTTGTTGAGATTTATGAATCCTTCCCTTTTTTTGCTCTGTTGATTGTGCGTCTGATTGCACTTTTTGCATGGGATGTTTTTACAAATTTGAGCCAATCTGCGTTGGGTAGTTTTCTGTTTTTGTCAGTTATTATTTCAATAATTTGACCATTATGCACTATCGAATCTAAAGATGACATTTTACCATCGACTATAGCACCAGTAGCAGTATGTCCGACATCTGTATGAATTGCGTATGCAAAATCTACAATACTTGCGTCTTCAGGTAATTCAATAATGTCTCCAAGTGGAGTAAACGCAAATATATGGTTTTTCAAAAAATCAACTTTTAAACCTTCCATAAATTCTTCGGGATTATTACCAAGCTCTTCTTGCCATTGCTGCAATTGTTTTACCCATTCAACTTCTTTTTTAGTGATCTCATCTTTTTTAGGAAGAAAATAACTAGTCCATCCTTTTTTCTTACGTGTTTCATATAGCCAATGAGCAGCAATTCCAAACTCTGCCTCATCGTGCATTTTTTGTGTACGAATTTGTATTTCTATTACACGCCCATCTGGTCCAAATACTGTTGTATGTATTGATTGATATCCGTTTGGTTTTGGCAAAGAAATATAATCTTTGATACGTCCAATCATGGGGTGGTATTTTTTGTGTACTATTCCCAAAATTTCATAGCAAGCTGTAACATCAGATACAATAATGCGCATTGCAATGAGATCAAATATACGACTTATATCCATATTATGTCTTTGCAACTTGAGATAAAGGCTATAAATATTTTTTGCACGACCATGTATGTCTATAAATTTAATATTTTCTTCTTTAAGATCTTGTTTGACTTCCGCTATAGCTTTGGTCACGTATTTTTCTTTTTCCTTAAGATTTTCTTCACTTAAATGTTTTGTACTTTTGTATTCATCTGGTTGTAAATACATAAAGCATAAATCTGCTAGTTCTCCACGAATTTCACCAATACCAAGCCTATTTGCAATAGGAACATAGATTTCCATCGTTTCACGAGCTATACGTATCTGTTTATCTGATCGCAAATAGGTTAGTGTTTGCATATTATGTAAACGATCAGCAAGTTTTATAATAACTGTGCGGATGTCAGCTCCCATTGCCAAAAACATGCGACGCCAATTCTCAAGTTTATGTTCTTCTTTTGTGCCACGTAATTTAATTCGACCAAGTTTCGTAATGCCTTTAATCATTTGAGCTATATCTGGTCCAAATTTTTTGGAGATTGTTGATAATGTTTCTTTGGTATCTTCTGGTACATCGTGTAAGAGTCCAGCTGCAACAGTGCGAGCATCCATACCAATGGTTGCGAGAATTTTTGCTGTGGCTAAAGGATGATGAATATAGGGCATTCCACTTGCTCGTTTTTGAGTGCCGTGAGCATTTTTTGCAAATTCAAAAGCATCACGCACAAGTCTTTCGCCTTCGTGACTAGGGCGATTTTTGAATGCTTTTATTACTTCATCGATTGTAATTTCTGCTTGTTTCATAGTATTTATTAGTATAAAGCAAAAGACGTAAAACTACAAAATTGGTAAGGCTAAGTCCAATAATTAATTGCAACACTTGAAATTAATGCAAGAACAGGTTTGTAATCAGTTTCACATGTTTGAAAAAATGCGACATGAACGTGGTAAACGTTACGGACTGATGCACAACCTCATTTCTGCATGACAAAATCAAGTGTTATTCCTTGTATTTCATTAGAAATAGTGAAACTGATATTTATAAGGGTGTTGTGTTTAATTGTTGAATGCATAAAGATGGCTTTCATTAAAAAAATGTAGTATTATAAATATTATTATGAATATACAAAAACCACTTGCGGAACGAATGCGACCGCATAAATTAGAAAAATTTTATGGTCAAGAACATCTTGTGGGAGATGGTCAGATTTTACGCAAGATGATTCAAAGTGATAACGTATCATCAATGATTCTATGGGGGCCACCAGGGACAGGTAAAACGACGTTGGCAAGAATTGTTGCACAAGAGACATCAGCACATTTTGTGCAACTTTCAGCAATTAATGCAGGTGTAAAAGATGTGCGTAATGCTATTGTTGACGCAGAAAGTTATGCGAGATTAGGTACAAAGTCAATCTTATTTATTGATGAGATACATAGGTTTAATAAATCACAGCAGGATGCCTTTTTGCCAAGTGTCGAAGATGGAACCATAATTTTTATTGGAGCTACTACAGAAAATCCTAGTTTTGAAGTTAATAGTGCGTTACTTTCTAGGGCAAGGGTTTTTGTATTAGAATCATTAGATACAAAAGATATCGTAAAAATCATTAATACTGCTTTAAAAGATGTTGGAAAAAATTTTGGAGTAAAGAATGTTTTTATTGATAATAATATAAAAAAATATTTATCACAAATGTCACATGGAGATGCTAGGGTAGCTCTAAATGCTTTAGAAGGAGCTGTTCAATTTGCAGATGTTGAAAATGATGAGTGCAGAATAACAAAAGATCATATTGAGCAAGCTTTACAAAAATCAAATGTTTTATATGATAAAAATGGTGATGAGCATTATAATCTGATTTCAGCATTACATAAATCAATGCGAGGTGGGGATATAAATGCATCAATTTATTATTTAGCACGCATGTTAAATGGAGGAGAAGATCCACTTTATATTGCACGTCGTCTCATACGATTTGCATCAGAAGATATTGGTATTGCAAATTCATTTGCACTACCTCAAGCCGTAGCCACTTATGATGCGTGTAGATTTATTGGAATGCCAGAATGTGGTGTTAATTTAGCTCAAGCTGTTGTATATATGGCTAAAAGTAAGAAGAGTATAGATGTTTATAAAGGGTATCAAGAAGCACTGGAAGATGTGAAACAAAATGGAAATTTATCAATACCAAAACATTTACGGAATGCCCCAACAAAAATGATGAAAGATATGGAATATAGTAAAGATTATAAATATACACCACTTGTATCAGATATTGAAAATAAACAACAAAGTTTTCTACCAAAAGAATTAAAAAATAAAAAATATATAGAAGAATAAAATATTTATATAAATTTGTTAAATTATTTATGATGCTTGCAATATTTTTAAAATCATGTATACTAGTATGTATGAAACGCTGACAAGAGCGGTTATGTTAATTTTGTTTTAAATGTAAAAATATGTCACAAGATAATCTTATAAAGTTGGTATCACTTGGTGATGAAGAAGGTAATGGTAGGGGGCATGTGATTTGGTCACATAAAAATACAAAGAAATTACGTGGTATTAAGCTTGAAGTTAAAAAATTTAATCCTATCATAAAAAAACATACACTTTATCGTGAAAAGAAATAGTTATTGATATTGTAATATTATAATAGTAAAATTATGTCTCGAACATGTGAAATTACAGGAAAAAATTCTGCAAGTGGGCACAATGTCTCACATTCTCAAGTAAAAACGAATCGAAAGTTTAAAGTAAACCTTCAAAAGAAAAATTTAATTAATCCAGCAACAGGTCAAAAAATGACATTAAGAATTTCCACTTCTGCATTACGTACTTTAAAAAAATGGCAAAAAGAAGGGAAAAAGTATGACCTTAGGGCACTTATACAGCAATAATTATAAAATAAAAAAAATCATTCAAATCTCTGAATGATTTTTTTGTATGTACTAGAATTCGTGATATAATAATGTAAATGGATAAAAAAATATTACAACATCATCTGAAACATGAACATAACCAAACTATTTTGTCAGGAAACTTGAAAGAATTGGTGTATGGTGGGATTGATGGAATTATTACAACGTTTGCAGTCGTGGCTGGTTTTACCGGAGCGACAATGTTGTCGACGAGTGACAGTAGAGCAACTCTTTCTATATCTGTTGTGCTTATTTTTGGGTTAGCAAATTTATTTGCGGATGGTTTTAGTATGGGTGTAGGTGATTTTTTGTCATCTCGTGCAGAAAAAAAATTATTTAACAAGGAACAACTTAAAGAAAAAATAGCTATTGAGAATGATGAAGAGTTTGAATATGAAGAAACGATATTTATATTAATAGAAAAAGGTTTTGATAAAAATGATGCATGCACAATAGCAAATATTTATAAAAAGAATCCTAACTTTTGGTCTGAATTTATGATGAGATATGAACTTAATATGGCACATCCGGAGAAATCATCAGTGCGTAGTGCTGTAATTACATTTGTCTCATTTATTATATTTGGTGCTATTCCACTGTTACCTTATATTTTTGAGATACACATTTTTAATGAAAAGTTTATAATGGCAGGCATATTTACTATATTTGCTTTAATGTCATTAGGATTTGTAAGAGCGAAATTTACAAAGGAGCATCTCTTTACTTCAATATTGGAAATTGTCGGATTGGGTATGTCTGCGGCATTTATTGCTTATTTTATAGGAACATTTTTTAGTTGATTGTAGTTATATTTCTTGTAAAATTTCATGCTTATGAAAAATCAATTTTTTCTACTACTTTTTTCTTAACATTTTTGACTTATAACTGATGCATAATTAGAAAGTTTGTGTGAAAAAATTAACAAAAAATCTAAGTTTTTTTATCAAGAAAATAGTTTTGCAAGAGATTCATTGATAATTTGTGATTTTTGCCAAATATTTTATATAAGGGTATTATAATAAAATAAGAAATATTTATAAAAATATAAATCAATAAGATTTTCATTTGTATGCACAAAACACGAAAAGGAATATCAAAAATTTTTATTTTATTTTTAGTATTTATTTTGTTGGTTATCTCAGCAATTATATTTGGGTATAGCAGTGGAAACAATAATGAAATAAAATTACAGATGAAAGATAGAGTTGATAATACAATTGAAAAAAATAGTGAAAAAGTTGTTAACGAAGCCATTAATAAAGGTAAAGAAACTATTGGTGAAAAATTAATAGAGACAGGAGAAAAAATATTGGAAAGATGAGAATAATTTTTAAATAAATATATGGATATATACGAGGAATCATTGGAACTGCACAAAAAATATGGAGGTAAAATTGGCACAGAATTAAAGGTTGTACTTGATAATAAAAAAGATCTTTCGCTTGCTTATTCTCCTGGAGTTGCCGAGGTGTGTCGCGCTATCGCTACTGATGTGAAAAAAACAAAAGAATTAACAATTAAAAAAAATACAGTAGCTATTATATCAGATGGGAGTGCAATATTAGGGCTTGGGAACTTGGGACCTCATGCTGCACTTCCTGTTATGGAGGGTAAGGCTGCACTTTTTAAACATTTTGCAGATGTGGATGCTTTTCCGCTCTGTATTGATACGCAAGATGTGGATGAGATTGTGGATTTTGTGAAAAAAGTGGCACCTACGTTTGGTGGTATAAATTTGGAGGATATTAGTGCGCCACGATGTTTTGAGATTGAGGAAAGATTACAAAAAGAATTGGATATTCCAGTGATGCATGATGATCAACACGGCACAGCAGTTGTTGTTTTGGCAGGACTTATGAATGCACTTAAATTGCGTGGAAGTAAGAAAGAGGAAATAAAGGTTGTGGTAAATGGTGTGGGGGCTGCAGGAGTAGCAATTACAAGAATTTTACTTGATTGGGGGGTAAAAAATATTGTACTTTGTGATAGCCAAGGAATAATTTGTGATGAGCGTACGGGGCTTAATAGTACAAAAGTAAAATTGTTGAAATTGACTAATAGTGAGAATGTGTGTGGCATGCTTAAAACAGCACTTGAAAATGCGGATGTGTTTGTAGGTGTGTCAGTAGCAAGGGTATTAGAATCAGATGCTTTAAAAATTATGAATCAAAAGCCTATTATATTTGCACTTGCAAATCCAGAGCCAGAAATTATGCCAGATATTGCCAGAGAGAATGGTGCGTTTGTAGTGGCAACAGGTAGAAGTGATTTCCCAAATCAAGTAAATAATGTATTAGCTTTCCCAGGTATATTTCGAGGTGCGCTTGATAATGGTATAAGACAGTTTGAAGATAAGATGTTTGTTGAAGCAGCAAAAGCTATTGCTGACTGTGTAAAAATTCCGACACAAGACAGAATCATACCAGACCCATTTGATAAAAACGTATCAAAAGCAGTTGCTGAGATTATAAAATAAAAATATTAGATTATGATTAAAAGAATTATTATTGGTGTAGTTATTGCTGTAATTATGATTGGTGTATTTTTGTCTGTGCGTTCACAAAAAAATAGGCAGAATTTTGTAGAATCGCAAGTTATCACTTCTAATGTGCACAAAACTATAAATGTAGATGCAACTATAAATCCAGATGTTTATGCTGATATTACTTCAGAAGTGCCTACACTTATAAAGACGGTAGATGTATCTGTAAATGATACAGTAAAAAGGGGCCAAAAGTTAATGACATTGGATAAAAAATCTATCATAGCTCAGATAAATGGTGCAAAGTTGGCAGTTGAACGAGCAGAACTTGCGGAACGACAAGCAAGAAGAAAATGGGATCTTTTAAAACCAGAAGAACGAAAAAGCATTAAAAAAGCTACGGAACAATCCAGGCAAAAACTCAATGAAATATATGCACAAGCAACAAAAACAACAATTATTTCACCAATAGATGGCATTGTAGTAGAACAAAATGCAAGAGTTGGTGAGGTGGCGCGAGGTATGGTGATGCGTATTATTGATCCTGAATCTTTACAAGTAGAGGCTCTTATTCCAGAAGTTGATATTGCAAAAGTATCAAAGGGAGATAAGTCATTTATAACATTTGATGCATATCCAAATAAAGTGATTGAGGGGACTTTTATATCGTTAGATACTGGTAGTACATTAAAGCAAAATAATACGTATTTTAAATCAGTTATTGATATTGATAATGAATGTAATTTAACAATACTTGATGGTATGAATGCTAGTGTTGATATTGAAATTGAAAAGAAAGAAAATGTTACGGCAGTAGAAAGAGATTTTGCAAAGAAAGATGATAAAGGGTACTTCGTATATATTTTAGATGATAACACAACGCACAAAAAACAGTTCATAAAAAAGTATTTTGAGGAGGGTGTAGTTGGGAATAAATTTGTAGAAGTCAAATCTGGAATAAGTGTTGGAGAAAAAATAGTATTGCCAGTAGAAAAATAAGTCAGTATATCTTGAAATAAAAATATGTGGAGTAATACAAAACTGTCAATATTTTTGGCAATTAAAACAATTATTAGAGGTGATAAAGGCTCACTTATTTTAACGGTACTTATAATGCTTGTAGTTTTTTTGAATCTATTATTTGTAGATGCAGTATTTAAAGGTATTTCTGTTACAATGGATAATGGTAAAATTAATTACCAATATGGTGAAGTTATAATTGAGCCAAAAGCAGGAGACAAATATATTAAAAATACAAATGATGTAATAAGTGCAATACAAGACTTCTATTATGTGAGTAGTGTAGTGCCACATTTGCGTACTGGAGCAACATTAAAAAATGATAAATACAATGATGGTAGAGATGTAGCACAATTTGAAGCTGGTGTTGTAGGAGTTAATCCTAAAATAGAAAATAAATCTATAGATATCAAATCTAATATCATTGAGGGGAGATATTTAAAAAAAGGTGATTATGGCAAAGCATTACTTGGAGCTGATATGGCTGGTGGATATGGTAGCTCTGTATTTCCGGATGATTTGGAGGGTGTACGAACGGGAGATGTAATAAAAGCAGAATATAACAATGATATTAGTCGTGAATATGAAATTGTGGGGATTTATAGAACAAAGAATTTTGATACTGATTCAAAAATGATAGTTTTACAAGATGACTTAAATTCAGTGTTAGGAACTACCAATGAATCTAGTGAAATTATAGTTAGGCTTTTCGATAAAAATCAATCAAAACAAGCATTGTCTGATTTTGCGAAAATAAATTTAGGGGAATATGAAATATCAGATTGGGAGGAGAAGTTATTATTTGGTAAAACAATTAATAAATCTTTTGATATGATAGGTTCAATACTTCGTGTTATAGGCTCACTTGTTGCTGGGCTGGTGATATTTATTATTATTTTTGTAGATATAGTAAATAGACGCAAACAAATAGGAATACTCAAAGCAATAGGCATACCAGAGAGTGCAATAATGTATTCTTATATAATTCGTGGAATGTTTTATACATTATTAGGTATTATATTTGGATTTTTGCTTATGAAATTTGGTGTGATAGGTTTTTTTGAGTCTCATCCCATTGATTTCCCAATGGGAGATATGATACCAGTAATTAAAAAAGAAGCGTTGCGTATGAGTATTATACTTTTTGTAGTAGCAGGATTAATAGGTTCATTTATTCCAGCAGTAAAAGAAGTGAGAAAAAAGATTTTAACATTGATGCGATAGTATTAAAACAATATGGGACAAAAAATTATTTTACGAACTAAAGAGCTAGTAAAAACATACAAAATAGATACACCAAGTCCGGTTTATGCATTGAAAGGAATAAATTTGCAATTAAAAAAAGGTGAATTTGTGGCATTGATGGGGCGAAGTGGAAGTGGTAAATCTACATTTCTGCATCAAATAGCCCTATTGGATAGACCTACTTCTGGATATATTGAAATTGATGGGATAAATGTGGCAAAATTATCAGAAAAAGAACGAGCAGAATTTCGTTTAAAAACTTTAGGTTATGTATTTCAAGATTATGCACTTATACCAGAATTAAATTTATATGAAAATATAGCATTGCCAATGATGGCACTTGGACAGCAGAAGTCTAAATATAATTCATTAGTAATGGAAATAATTAAACGGGTAGGTTTGTATGGACGAGAAAATAATTTACCGTCAGAACTTTCAGGAGGAGAACAACAAAGGGTTTCAATTGCTAGAGCAATAGTAAATAAGCCACAAATTTTATTTGCAGATGAGCCAACTGCAAATCTAGATTCAGAAGCAGCAACAGTCGTGCTAGAAATTATGCGTGAACTAGTGGATAAGTATGAACAAACAATTATTATGGTAACCCACGAACCAGATGATAAAAAATACGTAGATAGAGCAATTTGGTTGAAAGACGGTAAGTTGCAAGATGAATAATAAATGCAACATTATTAGTCAAGCTTTATTAATACAAGAATTGATTTGTAACCAGTTTTACGTGTTTAAAAAAATGTGACGTATGTGGTAAACGTTACGGATTTAGGATGTAATCTTGCTATTGCACGGATTTATAAGAGCGTTGTGTTTAGTTGTCGAATGTAAGGTATATACTATGTTATGGATGGCAGAATGCATAATGGTGTTATCTGTAATTGATTTTGTATAACAAAGTAAAATCCATGATATAGTTTTTGCAAATTTGTGTATTCGTGTATACTGGAAGTGTTGAGTATTAATTATTATTGTTATGAAATGTCCATTTTGCAAAAAACCTCAACAAACTCGTGTTGTGGATTCTAGAACAATTAAAGATGGTCGTAGTGTGAGGCGTAGAAGGGAGTGTTTGAAATGTAAAGAGAGATTTACTACTTATGAAGACATCGAACTTTTGAGACTCACGGTTTTGAAGCGTGATGGCTCGAAAGAGGAGTATGATAGATATAAGGTAGAAAATGGACTTAGAAAAGCATTGCAAAAGCGTCCAGTTACAGAGGAGCGTATCGAAAAACTTGTAACAGAAATTGAATATGAAATTCAATCTAAAGAAAAACGTGAGATGAAAAGTCGTATGATTGGTAAAATTATAATGGATAAATTACGAGATGTGGATGATGTTGCATTTATTCGATTTGCTAGTGTATATAAAGCAGTTGGTTCAGTTGATAGTTTTCGTAAAGTGATTCAAGATATTATGAAAGATTAATACAAATAATTATGTTACAGATAAATGTAAAAGTAATTACTAGAGCCAGTAATAATGATATTGAAAAAGTTAATGATGTAAATTATGTAGTTAGGACTACGATTGTTCCAACAAAAGGAAAGGCAAATAAAGTTGTACAAAAACTTTTGGCTAAATATTTTGGTGTAGCAAAGAGTAGGGTGCAAATCATAAAAGGAGAAAAATCTAAAAATAAAATTATAAATATTGACAAAGAATAGACATTTTATATATACTAAAGAACTTATTTATGATGATAGTTAATAATCATTTGATGTAGTCGTATGGCTTTGTCACACATTTCTAGATTTGTGTTTTGGGGTTCTGTAGGGTTTATTTGCGGTGTAGGTATTTTGTCTTTTTTTGCTGTGTCAATTGATACAGTATTTTTTATTGTTAGTATTATTGCTATTGGAAGCATTGTTATCTTTTTTCGACAAAGTTGGGTTTGGTGTTTTGTTTTTGCTTTTATTATGATTGCTGTAGGAAGCTTTGTTATGAATAATATACTGATTAATATTCATTTACTTGAAAATAATGTTAATAATACAAAAAACGATGTTGCTAGAGTTTGTGACGTAACACAAAAAGGATGGGCAACGCAAGTAAAGTTACAATACAAAGATGGAGTGATTGTTATTATTAAGGATAAAAAATATACAGATTTGGTGCAGGGTGACATAATAAATTTAGAATGCCATACGGTATTACCAGAAGTGTATAATAATTTTGATTATCATAAGTATCTTGTTATGAAGGGTATTGATTATGTTTGTGATAATTTCTCGTATGAAATTATAAGGCATGAGCCAACTATTTTAAATAAAATTGCTCAATTTAGATTGCAAATGGAATCTGTTGTGGATAATATTATACCAGCACCCGAAGCAGGTTTGGCAAACGGATTATTGTTTGGTGGTAGTGATAAATTATCAAAAGATTTACAGGATAAATTTGCAAAAACTGGTATGACACACATAGTAGCAGTATCTGGATATAATGTGTCAATCATTATTATAGTTGTGATGGGCTTTATTATTTTTTTAGGAGCTTCTAGAAAATGGGCGGTTTTATTTTCGATTGTGGGGATTATATTTTTTGTGGCTTTGATAGGATTTCCATCTTCGGGTGTGCGTGCTGCTATTATGGGAGTGCTTGTTCTTGTAGCAGCGGTTTATGGCAGAATATCAAATGCTTATAGTGCAATTTTTTTTACTGGCGCTATTATGCTTGTTTTTAATCCTTTACTTTTGCGTTATGATATTGGATTTCAATTATCTTTTTTGGCAACACTTGGGATTGTGTCTGTGTACCCTGTATTAGAAAAATTTTCTAATGGAAGTAATAAGGCGCTAGGATTAGTTGAAATATTGCTACTCACAATTAGTGCACAATTATTTGTAGTTCCTATTATTTTATATCATTTCAAAATATTTTCTTTTATTTCGTTGCTTGCTAATGTTTTAATATTACTTATTATTCCGCCCACTATGCTTTTTGTTTTTATTATGATTGTTGCAAATTTTGTTTTTCACCCGTTGGCTTTATTTTTTGGTTGGTTAGCATATTTTTTGTTGGCATATGAAATACATGTAATTGAAATATTATCACGTATTTCGTGGGGGACTATCACAATAGATCACATTAATGGCCTGTGGTTTGGTTTGTATTATATTGTGGTGGGTATTTGTATTTTTTTATTAAATAAATATTTATATGAAATTTAGAAAAATTATTTATGGAGTTGTAGCATTTGGTTTAGTAGTGTTAATTATTTGTGGAGTAGTTGTTTGGAATTTATTGGAATATAAAGATATCAAAGTTGCATTTTTGAATATTGGACAAGGTGATTCAATACTTATCTCACGAGGTTCACAGCAAATTTTAATAGATGGTGGACCAGATGGTACAAAATTGATGGAACAATTAGGTAAACAAATGCCATTTTGGGATAGAAATATTGAGATTGTGATAGCTACACATCCAGATGGTGATCATATTGATGGCTTGATAAGTGTATTTAAAAATTATTCAGTTAACCAATTTTGGCATACTAATGCAAATAAAGGCACATCAGTTTATGACACATTGATTAAATATGCAGAGAAAGAAAAGAATGTAACAGATGTAATAGCATATAAAGGCTTGCAAGCTGATTTTGGAAATAATATGCATTTAGACATTATATATCCATTTGAAGATGATGTTAATAATATACAAGACGCAAATGATACTAGCATAGTAGCTACTTTAACTTTAGGTGATGAGGTATTTTATTTTGGTGGTGATTTACCATCAAAAATTGAGGATATCTTGCCATTAGGTGATAAAATTACAGTTTTAAAAGCAGGACATCATGGTTCAAAATCATCTACGGGTAAAGTATTTTTGCAAAAAATAAAACCTAGAGATGTGGTAATTTCAGTTGGAAAAGGAAATCATTATGGTCATCCACACAAGAGGGTTTTGCAGGACATTAAAGAAATTGGAGCAAAAATTTTTCGTACAGATGAGCAAGGAACAATAGTATATCATTGTGATAAAGATTGTATTATAACGTTAGAAAAATAACTATATTTTTGAAATTCAAAAAGAGATTTTAAGAGTAATGATGGTAATTTTTGTAGAAATTGATTTAATGGAATCAATCTCCTATGCTTAAGAAATATTTATAAAGTGTTGTAGTAAAAAGGGTATGATGTGATAGAGGTGTTTATCAAAATCGGAAAGAAAAGTTC
>CAZHQB010000020.1:0-18369 GCA_964534895.1 uncultured Micavibrio sp. | reverse complement strand
TAACTTATTTAATTTTACATACTATAAATCCGGATTTGGTGGGGGTGGATAATCCCAGTCTAAAAACACTACAAGGTAGTGTGCAACAAAATTCTGCTAACAAAATTCCAGATGGAGCAACGCCTCAAAAAGATACATGGTGTGCAAAACGTGGAGGAGCTGCAGCCTGTCAAGATAATAAAGAAAATTGTGAATTATTACATGGTATAGGAGCTTGTGAACAATCCGCCAAAGTTTTTAATGTAAATAATTCATATAAAGCATATTTTGTTGATAATGGTAATATTACGGAATATGAAAATAAAGCTGCATGTGAAGCACAACATGAAACAGGATGTGCTAGTGGAACAGATATGAGAGATAGATATGCATATGGTGTAACTAATGCAGCAAGGGTTAATGAGTTGGAAAAAGATGGAAATATAAATGTATCAGGTAGTTCCAAGGCATATAATTTATCTGATGATGATGTAACAAAGATTAAAAATTTTGGGAGTGTATTTAAAGAAGATATTGCAAATCAGGGCGATAAATTAAATATAACAGGAATTGAAAAAAATAATGAATATACAATAATTCATGTTGAACATTTTGATAAAAATCAAATTATAGATTATGCAAAAGGTAATGATGGCGTTGCTTTTTATAAAGTAGGTAAATCATGGGGAATTGATGATAGGGGACATAATTATTATAAGATAACAGAAGGTACACTTGAAGGCTGTGTTGTAGCAGCGGATGGTCGAGTATTTTTACCAAAAAATGATGGAAGTGATTATACTCTTGAAGAATTGAAATTAAAGTCAAATGAAAATTAAAAACTAGGATCTAAAATACTTTATTAATGAAGTATATTTTTTGATTAGATTTTTATAATTTTATATTTAATATAAAAATAAGCCAAAAAAGTATAGAGAGATCATTTTTCCAAAAAGGTGTATCGAAAACGCTAGATAAAATAATTATTAAAAAAGCAGCAAGATAACACAATGTTGTCTTTTTTATTTTATCATAAGAAGTAAATACAATATAAAATAATCTTGAACAGATTAAACAAAAAAATAACATACTAAAAAATCCTCCTCCAGAAATCCATAATGTTAATAAAAGATTGTGTGGAGTTGGTGCTGACCATGTATTGTATGGCGTATATAATGGCTGAGCATTTAAATAAATTTGTTGAAAATTATCTATAGAATCTAAATTTAATAATGAATTGTTTTGAATATGATTAATTGCCACTCTCCAAATTTCTATACGAGAAAATAGTGGATTATGTATAAAATTTAATTCAGTATTAATTATTTTATGAAAACTAAAAATACCGATAAATATAATCAAAGGTAATAAAATAAAAGTGAATAGTTGTTTTTTTGTAATACATATATAAGTTATAAACATTAAAACAACTATAACACTAATGGAAGAAGTGAATGAATTTGTAAAAAATAAAATAAATACAGATAATAAAAATGTTAGAAAATAGTAAATTTTTATAAAAATATGTTTTGAATTAAAAAATTGAGCTATAATTATGGGAATGATAGGAGCAATAAATAATGCAAGATGGTTTGGGGATGGATAAAAGGCACTAAGGCGATTGTCAAAGGTTTTTATATTTAATATAAAATAAATGAGTGAAATGATATTAACTATGAATAGGGTAAAAATAAGAGTATTTTTGATGGTATTGAACATATATGGGCTTGTGTGGATATGAATATACAACAGAAAACCCGTTAGTGCTGGGAGTAAAATCCATTCTATAAATACTCCGTAACCATGAATAGTTGGATGTAGTATTAAGGATGGAATAAAAGAAATAATAAAAAATAACACAAAAAGCCAAAGTAAGGATTCTTTTTTAAGTAGTATAATTATATTTTTGTGGTGGATGATAAATAATATAATAGATAATATTAGCATGCCAAGTGTTAGGATGCTAATCGAAGTATTTATTGTTATGGGTATTCTTTGTGCATACAATGGGATTATTAAAATAATAATGATGATGAGAATATCTAAATAAGAGTTGGTATTATTTGTTGGTTGTAGGATTTTCATAATAAATTCCAAGAGAAATTATAAGTAATAAAATAGGAAAAATATGTACAGAAAAAAGAGGTGTGTCAAAAATAGCATGAAAAAAGAATGCACTTAAACTTATTATAGCAAATAATGAGATATAGTCGTGTCGGTTTTTGTAAAAAGTATGTATCAATGTTATAAAGATACTAAGAAATAAAATAATCCCAATAATTCCAAGTTCTACAGTTATATCTAAAAATAAATTGTGAGTATAAATAGGTGTGCGATAGGTTGCACAAGGATTGACTGTGATGGCGTATGCGCCAAGCCCGGTACCAATAATAGGTCTTTGCGCAACAGAATGGAGAGCTTGAGTCCATAGTTCAATACGGTGAGTGTTAGAAGTGTCTGAGGAGTCAAAAGAGGAAAGAAAGCGTCCAGTAATGGGATTTCTAGGCAGGAAAATAAAAAACATAAGAGATATGCAAAATAATATAATAAAATGACGCATATGAGTTTTAATTCGAGGCCAAAGAAGTATTATACCAATAAATATTCCACCAATAATACCAACATAACCACCACGAGAAAAAGTAAGAAAATCAGCAAATAACATAAAAAAGAAACAAAATATCCATAACTTTTGTTTGGTTATAAAGAATAATCCAAGTGACAATGGTGCAATAAGTTCAAGATAAAATGCAAAAATGTGTGGATCAGGAAAAAAAGCGATAGTACGCATAAAATCATAATATCTAATATGAACTAACCAGCTATTATGGATGATAACAGACGAAGCAAAAGCATTACCGAGGAAAAATGGCGTAATAGATGTCCATATATTTAATACAGTATTAAGTGAAAATGTAAATTGTAATAAAAATTGGATAATTCCAATGATAGATATGACAGTTGCGCCATAAACGCTCCATTTTAATATTTTTTGTTTAGAATCTGGGATTGTTTTAAATAAAGTGATTAGAATTAGTATAATTGGAGAAAAAGTAAATAAAAAAATAAGTTTACGAATAGTCCATGTTGGAACAGGTGTAAAAAATAGAGATAAAATTGTCCACATCATAAATGCACTAAAAAATCCAATTATCCAGCCACGAGGAATAAAAAATTTTTTTCGAAATAAGCTATATACAAAAAATAAAATAATTGTGCAAGTTATGAAAATACGAATAATTGCAATATCAAAATTCTCTATTGGATTTAGAGCAAATTGAAACGGAATAAAAAAATATATAAAAATTATTATTTTAAGAAATAGTTTCATTTAATTATTTAAAAAATTAATAATGTATGTAATGTTATAAATATGTATTATTTTTAGAATAATTTTTTAAAAAAAGTATATATAACATGAAATGAGTGTAATAAAATTATTTGAAGTCTGTTAAAATGTTTTTGAAAAAATAATTTTTGTGATGCATAATAATATTGTTTTTGATTTTTTGTAGAGTTTTTGCTACTAGCACCATTTTTATGAACAATTTGAAATTGTGGTACATAATATATCTCCGCACCTTTATAAATTGCACGCTTACATAAATCAACATCTTCAAAATAAAGAAAAAAATCTTCATCAAAACCATGTAATTCTCGGATAAATTCAGTTGATATAAATAATGCTGTGCCACTTACCCAATCCACTGATATTTTTTGTTTTGAAAGCCAAGGTTTTTTATAAAATCCAATATTGTTACCCAATATTCGTAATAAGGAAACGTTGTAACCAACAGACCATGGTTGGGGAGTTCCAAATTCTGTAAGAATTTGTGGTAGCAGAATAGTTTTTTTGTTTTTTAAATATTTTATTATTGTAGTAAGATTTGAACAAAAAGAATGTGTATCAGGATTTAAAAAACAAATAATTTCATTATTTACACACTTTAAACCAATATTGTTTGCAGCGCCATAGCCAATGTTTTTATTTATTTCATATATTAATTGATTTTTAAAGTTGTATTTTGGTAGGTACAATTTTTTTATATCATTATTTATGATGATTATTTCACATTTAGAAGCATTATCAATTTTAGATAAATCTTGAAGACAGTTTTGTAATTCTTTCTGACTATTGTAATTCACAATAATAAAGGAAATCATAAATATAAATAAATTTATTAGTTGTTTTTGCCAAAATCTTCAAAAGCTTTAAATACCTGTTGTGCAAATGGTTTTTGTCTTTTGCGATCAAATTTGTTTTTTAATTTTCTAAGCATAAAATGTATATGAAACCATATTTTATTTAATCCATGAGTATGTTTGTTAAAAAATTTAAGTCCAGATAAAACTAAAAAGTATGTTTTTTGGACATTGTTTTGTTCACTTGTTTCTTTGTGATAGGCTTTTGCATTTGGAATAATTCCAAGAATAAACCCAGCATTTTTAGCTCGTAGAGAGAAGTCGGCATCTTCATAATATAAGAAAAAATTTTCGTCAAATAGGGATATTTTTTGAAAAATATGTGGAGAAATAGTCATAACACAACCAGTTATATAATCTGTTGTAATCAATTTTTTTGAAAGTTGTTTTTTTGTTGGGTTTTTGTGAATGGTTTTTATTTTAATGAAAGAAATTTTCCCTCCAGCAAACCAATATTTAGTAGAATTATATTTATAGATAATCGGTGAGATTATATCAGCTTTTTTTTTAGCAATAACTGATATTAATTCATGGGCACAATTTTTATTGAGGATTGCATCAGGATTGCAAAGGGTGATGGTCGTAGCATTGCGTTCAAGTGCATATCGTATTCCAATATTTATACCAGCAGAAAATCCAATATTATGTGTGTTGTAAATATAAATAATTTTTGGAAATCGTGCCTTGCATTTTTCTAGTGAACCATCACGTGATGCATTATCAATTATGATAATGAGTGGATTAATATTATTTGAATATAAAATACTCTCAACACATTTAATTAAATCAGTGCCACTATTATAATTAACAATAATAAAGTAATGTTTTGTCATAAATTTTTTTATAACTATATAATGCAAATTTTTCTGTTGTCTATCGTTTTGGTAATATTTGTATTATATCATCACGTTTAATAACGCGAAAGGCAAAAAGTAAAATGGCATAAACAGTAAATGAAATACTTGCAATTATAAATGGTGCAAAAGGAAGAGTGATGTGGAGGATTATCATTGCACCACCAGCTAATAGAATAAAAGGCAATTTAATAGATCTAAATTTATATGGTGTATATAATAATGCAATTGATGCTGTTAGGACGACAACAAATAGTTCTGTGATAACAGATATAACAGCAGCTCCTGTATAAGAATAGATGGGAATAAAAATGATGTTGGTTGTTATATTGATAATGGCAGTAGCTATGAGTATCATCATTAACTTTTTTTGTTGTGAACCAGCAATTAATATGTTTGTAAAAAGATGCCCAAAAAAAATACTAGCTAGTGCAAAAATTAATATTTGCAAAACTGTTGTTGAGGCGTTAAACTCATGACCATTGACGATAGCAATAATGTTGGGTGCTAAGAAAAAAATAATAATTATTAAGGGAACTGTAATTAATGTAAATAATTTTAGGATAATATTTGAAATTTTAATAAATATTTTTGTATCTGTAAAAATATAGCGAGAAAATAATGGAAAAATAAGTCCAATAACCATTGCAGGGAAAAATGTTAACGTTTCAATTATTTTATAAGCTGCTCCGTAAATACCAACATCACTAGAGGTTGTAAAAAAAGATAATAATATAGTGTCAATTTTAAAGTAAAGAAATGTTACAAAAGCACTTATCCCCATTGGAGCTGATTCTTTTATGAATGATTTCCAATATGAACAATCAATACGTAGTGTGATTTTTGTAAATTTATGTGATAAAATGAATATAAAGAAAAAATTCCATAACATAGAAGTAAAAAGTGCTAGCGCTACAACTATAAAATTCAATTTAAATTGTACGATTATGAATAATATTATTATTTGAACAACTTTTCCTGACAATTCTACAAATGCTACTTTATCCATCGCAATATGTTTTTGAAACAAGCCATTTAAAAGACCATAACTAGAAGAAAAAATAAAAGCAGCAGCAGCAACAAGTATACCAACTCTTACATCATATTCATAAGGCAAAAACCATACAAATACAGTGGTAATACTAAAAATAACAGTGGAAATTATTAGTCGAAGTGTAAAAACCCTACTAAGAATCCAAGATTCTCTAGCATCGTCTCTAGAAATTTCACGAGTTGCAATTGAATAAAGTCCAAAATCTCCAACAGCAGAAAAAAATGCAAAAAAAGTAAGCATAATGGTATATTTGCCAAAACCATCAGTGCCAAGATAGCGTGATAAGATTCCAATACCAAAGAGAGCCAAGGCAATTGAAAATACTTTGGCTACTCCGTTGACTATAATATTGTATGTAATCTTTTGAGCTATCATGATATTATAATGAATTCATTATACTTTTTGGTTTGATTATAACCTTGCGTTCGTCGCCTTCTCCTATACTCTCTGTTTCAACACGATTATCATCAGCAACATTCATATGAACTATGCGGCGCTCGTAAGCATTCATAGGTCGTAAAACTATAGGCTTTTTTTCAAGAGAAGCCTGAATTGCGGCATCTTTTGCGATATTTGCTATTAATTGATCTTTTTGTTTTTTATAATCATTAATATCTATATTTAGGTGAATATTATGACCATTTTTATAAATAATAGAACGTAATAGATGTTCAAGTGCAAAGAGATTTGAACCATGTTGAC
The DNA here is from genome assembly GCA_964534895.1 of uncultured Micavibrio sp. Lineage (GTDB taxonomy): Bacteria > Patescibacteriota > Minisyncoccia > Moranbacterales. The sequence continues at coordinate 11,577 of CAZHQB010000020.1, read as the reverse complement.
CAATAAGAAATTTGGAATCATTTTGTGTCGTTATAGAACAAATAAAACTTGAGTGATTAGTTTTTTGATTTAATTCTTCTTTAATAGAATATTCAGCATCAAAATTCATAAGATTTAGAATTTTTTGTATACTCTCATCGATTATTTCATGTGCATTATTCATAACATGTGTATTATATTATTAAGATTCTAGAATCAAACTGTGTTCTTTTTAGCTTCTTTGTATGCAATAAACCATTGTTGGGCAATCATAAAGGACGTGGAAGCGAGCCAGTACAGGGCTAGTCCTGATGGAAATTTTAAACCAATAAAAAGTGTCATAATTGGTACAATATAAAGCATTTGATTTTGCATAATTGATGCAAAATCAGGTTCTGCACCATTTTTTTTATCTTTCTTTTTCTTATCTTGTTTTTTGTTTTTTGTTTGCATCATTTTTAATTGATAAAATTGTGCTGCTGCAGTTAGAATTGCTAAGATAATATTTGGTTTAGAAAGCTGTAAAATGCCCAAAAAAAGTCCATTTATCACTTCTGGTGCTGGTACAAAAGAGTATAATTTATCAGCTTGTACAGTTAAAGTTGCACCTCCTGATACATTTAGAATAACTCTGTACATTGTTATAAAAATAATCATTTGAATAATGAGAGGCAGGCAACCGGCAGCAGGATTTACTTTATGTTCTTTATATAGTGCCATTGTTTTTTTAGAAAGTTGTTCTTTATTTTTTTTGTATTTTTTTTGTAGCTCTTTAATTTTTGGTTGTAGTTTTTGCATCTCTTTTTGAGATTCAATTTGCTTACGTGAAAGAGGAATGAGAAGTGATTTTATAATTACTGTCAAAATAATAATTGCGACACCAAAATCACCTACAATGCTATATAGGCCGACAAGTATGTTATAAATTGGTTGATATATAAATATAAATAAAATTTCCATAAAATAATTTAATTATCAATTAGATTTGTTTTTGTAAAAAGTTCTATTAATATATGTAGGGCATTTCTATATGGTAGCACTTTATCATGATTTGTATAGGATATAATAATATCAAATCCAGGTTTAATCTTAGGATAAAGGTGATGGGCAATATTCTGTAAAATACGTCTTTGTCGATTACGACATACAGCTAAATGTGAATATTTTTTAGAAACGACAAAACCTATGCGTGAGTAGTTTAGGCTATTTGATCGGTAATACAATAAAATACCGTCAAAATACTGACGTTTACCATGTTGAAACACGCATACAAAATCTTTATTATTACGAAGTCGTTGCTGTGATTTTAACATAATAAAAAAGACTTCTCTAGAAAAACTTCCCAGAGAGGTCTAGAATTAAACACTTAAACGTACACGACCTTTAACTCGACGACGTTTAAGTACAGCACGACCAGTACGTGTCTGCATTCTTTTTAAAAAGCCATGTACACGTTTCCTCTTTCCTTTTTTTGGTTGATATGTTCGTTTCATAATTAATAGGATAATGAATTAAATATCTTAGTAATCTTAGCATTATATTTCAGAAAAGTCAATCACAAACACGTCTTGTTGTGATTGAGCGTTTCTTTATGTTATATAAGTGGAGTAGCTATGTTTAAAAAAAGATGTCTACAATTTTAAAATTAATCAATAGGTCGCAATAGGTGTGCAAAATTTGTCAAGTAAAATATAGTAAATTTTTTTATGAATTGTGGCTAAAAATAATGTAGAAAAAATCTATATTAGATACACATAAATAAGTAATTATGTTAATAACTTATCCACAAGTTATTAACTAACTGTGGATAAGTCTAGATGTTTTGTATTATTAGTAAAAGATGATATAATTCTTGCAAGACACTAAACATAGAAAAATAAATAAATAGAATATTTATGTATATTCTGTGGATAACTTATGAAATAGGGGTGAGAATGTAATTTGTAAACATCAAAAGCAATGAATAATGCAGATTTATGGCGTTCAGTTTTGGGAAATATTGAGCTATCTATTTCAAAAGCAAATTTTAGTACCTGGTTTAAAAATACAGCAATTCTTTCGCTTGAGAATAATCATGTAGTAGTAGGTGTACCAAATGGTTTTGCAAAAGAATGGTTGGAAAATAAATACCAATCATATATTTTACAAGCCATTCGCAAAGAAGTTCCAGAAGTGCAAGGCATGAGTTGTTCTGTATATAATCCGCAAGATGTTAAAAGTAAAATAGATGAGGATATTGATGCTAAAAAAAGTTTATCTAACAGAACACAAACACAATTTAAATCTGAAACAGATGAAAAAACACGAGTATTACAACAAAAAAAGATAGTTTCACAAAAAAATATCTATGCACCACAAGGTACAACCATACCTGACTCTATTGTGAATAATAGTATTAGTTTAAATAGTAAATATATATTTGATAACTTTGTGGTAGGAGAGCACAATGAACTCGCCAAGGCAGCATGTCATGCTGTTTGTGAAAATTTAGGTAAAATTTATAATCCACTTTTTATATATGGAAAAGTTGGACTAGGAAAAACACATCTTTTACAATCAATAGGGAATTATGTTCGTGCAACTGATGGTACAAAAAAAATTGTGTATACGACGTCGGAACGATTTACAACAGAATTGGTAAATTCTATCAAGAATAATAAAGCTGATAAATTTAAAGAAGAATATCAAAAAGTAGATTTACTTATAATTGATGATGTGCAATTTTTAGCAGGAAAAGAAAAAACACAACAAGAATTTTTTCATATCTTTAATTCTCTGTATAATCTAAATAAGCAAATTGTAATTTCTAGCGATCGTCCGCCAAAAGCTATTAGTACATTGGAAGAGCGTCTCAGATCACGTTTTGAGGGTGGAATGATTGTTGATGTTAGTCAGCCAGATTTAGAAACGCGTATTGCAATACTTCGTACAAAGGCAATGGAAAGAGGATTTTATCTTAGTGATGATGTATTAGAATTTATGTCAGAAAATATCAAAAATAATATTCGTGAATTAGAGGGAGCATTGAATCGTGTAATTGCAATTTGTGATTTAAATAAAAAAGAACCAACACAACAAATGGTTGAACAAGCATTAGGTGCAATTATTGAAAGTAGTAAAAAACCATGTGTGCAAAATAAAAATGTTCTTGAAACCGTTGCTGAATTTTATGAAATTGACAAGGAAGCGCTTATTAAAAAAGGTCGCAAAAAAGAGGTTGTACGTCCACGTCAAATTGCAATGTATTTACTTCGCAAAGAAATGAATATGTCATATCCAGGGATTGGCAAATATTTTAGTGGACGTGATCACACAACAGCATTACATGCATATGAAAAAGTTAATAGAGAAATAGAAGAGGATGATCGTCTGAAAGAGGAAGTTGAATTTTTACGCGAAAAGCTTTATTTAGTATAAACATTAGTTGATTGTTGAAAATATTAATTATTAAATATGAATTACTATGAAAGTTGTATGTACATATGAAAATTTAAAAAACGCCCTTGTGGCAACTGAGTTTGCGACGAGTAAGAGCGCTACGTTATCGATTTTAAATAATATTTTAATAGAAACAGATGGAGGTCAACTTTGTCTTTCAGCTACAAATTTAGAAATTGGTATTGTAAAAAAAATTCAAGCAAAAGTTGATAGGCCTGGTAAAATTGTTATATCCGCAAGTTTACTCAGTAATTTTTTAACAGCACTTAGGGGAACAGAACATGTTAATATTAGTGTAGATGGACGTATTTTGACTTTAGAAAGTGGAGCACATAAAGCAAAAATAAATGGTTATGATGTAGAAGATTTTCCAATTATTCCCAGTAGCACACAACAAGATATGATGGAATTATCATTATTTCAGCTTAAGAGCAGTATTTCAAAAGTACTTAATTTTACATCAAAAACAGAAACTCGTGTTGAATTAACTGGTGTACTATTATATTTTGATGAAAAGGTGGTCTGTAGTGTTGCAACAGATAGTTTTCGTTTAGGTGAAATGTGCATTCCGCTTAAGAGTTTAGTTAAGAATGTTGGCGTAACTAATTCAATAACAAGTAGTGAACGACAAATTATATTGCCACAACAATTATGTGCATATATAAATAAGTTATCTGATGAACATGAAGTAGTACAGTGTAGCATAGAAGAAAATCATCTATTTTTAATTTATGATGATTTATATATTACAGCGCGACTTATTGATGGTGTATATCCTGATTATAAACAAATTATTCCTTTAGATTCAGTAACAAATGTTATTATTAAAAAAGATGCATTAATAGAGGCAATGAAAATAACTACGGTTTTTACTGGTAAAGAAAGTGGTGAAATACATTTCGATATTAATAATAAAAAACTTAAAATAACAACACGTCAGCAAGAAGTAGGTGAAAATACAACAGAATTGGATGTAGAATTAGAGGGCGAGGCTCAAAATATAGTGCTTAATCCACGATTTGTGATTGATGGAGTTAATAAAATTGATGCACAAGATATAAATATTGCAATAAATGGAAATGCAGCACCCGTAGTATTTCGTGGACAAACTGATGGTAAAATTGATCAAAATTACACATACATAGTAATGCCTGTTAAAAGTACATAATTTATGAGAAACATAAGTAATTATCTTAAAATTAAAAAGAAAAAAGCGCGAAAACAGTGTCAATTAATAAATATTGATGATAAGACAATTATGCATTTATTTTCACGAGCTATACGTGAAGAGTATGGCAGACAAGGTGAAAAAAATATTGTGCCAAAATTTTATAAAAATGGAATTATTTTTGTAAATATTCAAAATTCAATTTGGGCACAAGAATTATGGATGCAGAGGATTTTTTTTGTTAAAAAATTAAATGATAAAATAAATTGTAATATTGTAAAAAATATTAAATTAACAAATTGAAAACACTATGTTTGCAGAATCAATTGTGTATACAAAAGATAAAAAAAATGAGTTTCGTGTTAGTAGGTTTCCAAAACCTGGTGATTATATTAATAATATGATTGAGTTAGGTTTTTTTGAACATGCGGATGCTTATGCGAAGGTATTACAATTTGCTGACATGGTACAAAAACAAGGAGGACAGGCGTTATTAGTTGGTGGGAGTGTTAGAGATTCATTTATGGGTAATATATCAAAAGATTTTGATATGGAAGTATATGGTTTAGAGTCTGAAGTTGTTGAGCAAATCACAAAACAGATTGGTAAGGTGTCTGATGTTGGCAAAGCTTTTGGAATATTAAAAATTTTTTTAGATGGAGGATTGGATATTGACGTGTCACTTCCTCGTACTGATTCTAAAATAGACGTGGGGCATAAAGGATTTGAAATAAAAACGGATCCATTTATGAGTATTGAAGATGCTGCTAGGAGGCGAGATTTTACTATGAATTCTATTGCTACAAACCCGCTTACTGGAGAAGTATATGATTTTTTTGGCGGAGTTGATGATATAAATAATAGAATATTAAAAATTACAGATTTAGAGAGATTTAAGGATGATCCTTTAAGAGTACTCAGGGCATTACAGTTTATTGGAAGGTTTGGATTGAAGGTTGAAAAAGAAAGTATTAGTGTTTTACGAGAAATGGCTCCTTTATTAAAAGAATTGCCAAAAGAACGTGTTGGTGAAGAGTGGAAAAAATTATTATTAAAGTCAGAAAAACCATCACTTGGTTTGTCGGCTGGTATGACTTTGGGTATTTTTGAAGAGTTCCATCCCGAATTTCCACCACTTGTTGAGACGCCACAGGAGCCAGAATGGCATCCTGAGGGAGATGTTTGGATACATACTTTGATGACAGTTGATGAAAGTGCAAAAATTATAAAAAGAGAGCAGTTAACAAGTACTAAAGCTCAAACTATCATAATTGCGACATTATGTCATGATCTAGGCAAGCCAATGGTAACAGAAACAATAGATGGGCGTATTAAATCTCATGGACATGAAAAAGCTGGAGAAGAACCCACAAAGAAGTTTTTGACTACAATTGGAATTGATAATTTAACAAGGGATAAAGTTATTAAATTAGTAACAAATCATCTTATACCAACAATGTTTTATATTGAAGAAGTCGTGCGTGGAAATAAAATAAGTGATGGTGCTATTCGTCGTTTAGCAGATAGAATATACCCTGCCACAATTCAAGAGCTAGTTTTTGTTAGTGAAGCTGACCATTTAGGAAGAGGTGTTTTTGATTCTGAGATTAAAGAACAATTATTGTTACCAGACAATCAATTTCCAGCAGGTCCATGGTTATTGAAAAGAGCTAGAGAGCTTGAAATAGAATCAAGTCGTCCAGCAAATTTGACACGAGGTAGAGATTGGATACAATTAGGATTTAAGCAAGGTCCAGTGATTGGTAAATTAATCAAACTTTCAAACAACTTGAGAGATGAAAAAAATTTTACAAAAGAAATGATTTTTGGAAATATTGACGGAATAATAAATTTAGATGAAAAAATTAAAAAATTGGAATTATTATTGAGATCTACTTGATTTTTTAAGATAAATTTATAAAATCAAAAATTAATAGATTTTTTGGAACTTTATAAAGTTTTGTATAAAATTTTTAGATTTTAAAAATGTATTTTTATAAAAGGATTGTCGTTATAATATAGTTGGACTTTTATAAATATCTAGGTCATTAAGGAATTAAAGTTTGTCGTCATCTTGAGGATATATCATAAGTGAAGTTGAGAGGTTTATTTATGGCGCTGTTGTTACAGTCGAAATGACAAATTGTTAGTTTTTTAGTAATCTAACATATCTTTTAATAAGTATATATAAATATGTAAAAGAAAGAAATGAGACATGAAATTTCAGAATTAAATGATGACAATAAGTCAGATTTTGAGAAAAGTTACCAATTGGTGTCATATTTAGTTAAATTAAAATTAGATGACAAATCAAAAGAATCTATAGGTGAAAAAGTTTTTGATTTAATGAATAATCTTCCAAAACATATACAAGAAAATTTCATTTCAGAATTTGTGGTTGATTATAGTGTAGAAACAAAAATGTCTAAAGAAGTGTTTTGTTATATTTTGGATTGGCTAGTGAGTTATATTCATACTAATGATTTAACAGATTTAGAAAAGAGTGAATTGTTTGCAGAGGAAGAATCTGTGTTATGGAAACGAATTGATGATTATAAAGATTTAATTTTATCAAAATTAGATTTCGAAAATTATGATAAGTTATCAGATGTTCTTAAATATTTAACTTTTATAAAATTATTAAATAACTATGTAGGAAGTGATGTTTTGACGCCACAAGTAAAACATAATTGTGAGATATTAAAGCAATTTTTCAATAAAATTAATATAGAACTTCACAATCAAAATATAAATTATTTTTTGTATTTATATGCCAGTTATATAAAAAGTGAAAATAATGTTGATAATGTTTTACAAGAAAATGAGGTGTTTGATAAATTTGAACAAGACTTAATAGATAAATATAGTACAGATTGGTTGAAGTTTGGTGAAAGGGAGTTAGATAAATATTATATGCAACAATTGTTGATGTCCGATGTCAAAAAACCGTTTGTTATCGCTCCACAGACATACGCAATATTTGATGGAATAAATATTTTATTGGCAGATAAAAAAGATTTTAATTATATTACAACAAAATTACAACAATTGAAAGAAATAATAGATAATATTGATACTTTTAAACTATCAGATGATAAGTATGAGGATGTGTATGCGATGGAAATGAATGATAGAATAGATGAAAATAGTAATTATATAGAGGACCAAATTCTTGAAAAAGAATTGCGAGAAAAGATTGATGAGATAATTTTTGATATATCAAATTATTTTACAATCTCTTTAAATGAGAGTAGTATTTCAAAAATGAATTCAGATAATGTAATAGATGCAGATTTCGTGGATTATATTGCATTACAACAATCATTTATCAAGCAACAAATTCAAGCTGATTTAGATATTGATTTATCGCGACTGTCTATACCAGAACAATTTTATTTTTTGAGTTTTAGTAAACGTATGAATGTAAATAATGTTCATAAACTTAAAACACTTACACAAAATATAACATCAAATAAAGATAAATTAAATAGATTAAAATCCTTCCTATCCCTAGAACAAGGTGGAAAAGAAATGGGAGACAAAATACTTCAAATTGGAGAAAATCTAGATGAACAAGATGTAAATATTATTTTTGCAAAGTACGCTGAACTTGTAGATATCACCAGTGAAGTTGAAAAATACATTAAAGAACAGTTTGGTGATGTAACGCAAGAGCAAATAGAGCAAATTGTTGAAAAATTATTAGTTCGTGGCAAAAAACTTTTAGAATTGGTAGCAGATAATTTAGAGTTGTCAAGAGAATCTTTACATAAAGTTTTACAAAAAATAGGCAATGTATCAGCAGATATTGAACTATTCAAAGCAACAATCAAAAATGCTCGTAGAGATGGTATAAATGTACTTGAACAAATGAAAGATATGCGAATTATGACTCTCAGTGGCAAAGAATTACAAAATAATGAAAAAATAATAAAACGTATGAGAAAAATGTATGCCGATAATTACACGCAATACCCAAAATTACAAAAGGTATTAGTAGATTCACTTGATGATAAATTATCAGATTCTAATACTCTTTTTCACATTGCTACATATAAAGATGAACAAGACAAACAAATAATGACATTCTTAACGACGCAAAAACAAGAAAATGGAAATATATATTTTGGTAGTTTTAATACGGACAATGAAGTGTTTGGAGGTGCAAGTATTGGACTCTCACTTGCTGAGGAGATATTTACACAAAGAGAAAATGAAGGAGCAAAAAAAATTGAAGCACACACAGTACCACAAGAAGGAATTAACAGTATCTATATAAACAGATATCATTTTGTAGCAGATGAAATAGTAGAAAATTATGAAAACACAGGAATAGATCCATTTCACATTGTCAGAGAAAAGAAAAATCAAAAATATTTTTTCCAAAATGATGTATCAAAAGAAGAATTAAAAAGCTTAATCATAGATTCAAAAGACAAAGTTAATGAAGATACAGATAAATTTATTATAAAAATTAATGACAAGAATTCTATTTCAAAAATTTCAAAACAATTTTTTGATAAAGGCTTTGTACTCACTAAATACGACATAGATCAAAAAACAGGAGAAATTTACTGTGGATTTGAGAAAAAACAAGAATAATAGGTTATTGTATATCAGTATGGCGAATAGTCGCAATAGTTCATCACAATCAAAGAAATAAACTTATTTTGCATTATTCCACATACTTTCAAATAAAGCTTTGTGCATTTGGTATATGTTTTGATCTTGTATGACAATTCCTATCATTTTTTCTTTTGATAATGTTACATAAGAAACTTTATTGTCATATATTTGCATGACAGTTGCAAAATGAGGAACATCTTTCACAAATCTAAAATCCAAATTACTTGTTTTGTATGTTTTGAAGAAATTGTGTGTATATTCAGAATCAACAAGTAATATTTTTTTATTTAAATCTAATTTGTCACGCTTTTTAGCGTACTCCTCATTTATTTTTGGTATGTATTCATTTACTTTTTCTGCATCAGCATAAGTGTAGATGGTGGTTTTACTTGTCAAAGTATCATTTATAACCTTCTTAATTCCCTCAACTCCTTCATAAAATTCAATACCAGGCTTATTATTAGCCAAATTATACATTGATACAAGATGTCCAATCTCACTTTCCAAGAGATTTTGTGTATTTTGAGCTTGCCTAGTTTTACTTTCTGCTAAGCCTTTGAGTGCACTAGGGTGCAAAGGTTCAAATACAGCCACAGCTCCTTCAGGTTCATTCTTTTCTATTATTTGTATTTCTTCTAATTCATCAAGTACTTTATAAACCAATCCTCTTTTGAGAGGGGTATTTTTTGATATTGTACTTGCTCGAGAGCTACCGTTTGCTAGTAGATACTCATACACAAGTATTTGATTGTTATCTAAGCCTAGTTGTTGCAATATATCATTTTTCATAATTATTTTTAATAATTTATACTAGTATTATAGCAAATATACATCATTTTGTCAAATATTTATGACAAAAATATATCATAAAATAGGCAAAAAATACTGGAAAACATCAAAAAATCATAAAAATATCAAAAAATTGTTTGTGAAGACTTGACAAAACATAAAAAAGGTGCTATACTGTGTTGTTACGATAAAGAAGTGGCAAAGACCATTCAAAATGTAACAAGTTATTTCAAAAAAGATTTATAAAATAGATTTGTGAATTTCATTCTTCGTTTAGCAACGTCTAAACAATAGAAGGAGAGAGTGAAAGATAAAAGGTAGAAATCTAAATTATAACTTTTTCGTTCAACGATTGGATGAGAGGTGGTACCAAAGTTAGCGAGATGATATGCGAACGACATATCCTCCTCACCTCGATCTGTCCAGTGCGTGAGACAAAGGTTTTGCAAAACAAAGAGAGAGTTTTTTTGCGAAACACTCCCACATAGATAGACATCACAATCACTCGATTTAATAGAGAAATCGATTGCATCTTGATAAGCCTGAACCACTTATCAAGTGCAAAAATTTCTTTATTAAAAAATATAAAGAATACTTTAATAATTTTATAAAATCATTATGAGCAAAAAATATATAAAAAATATATTTGTATAATTTTTGCTCATAGGGAGCAAGTTTTTTCTATCAAAATATCCAGGTGAAAGCGGATTGAAATAGAAAAGACAAAGGTAAATCTGTACCTTAATTAAAAAACACAGACTAATGTCATTTCACCAAGGAGGTGGATTATGACAAAGGCCAAGATTATTGGCCAAATCTCTCGCAGGGAACTGCGAGAGAGGACACGTCACATGGAGCGTCCGCTCCGCGTGAGTGTCGGAGATGCCTTGAAAAAGGCACTCCGCACATCTTCCAAGTAAGGAGGAATGTCCGCCAATGGGAGTTAATGACTCTCGGGGTTAGTATTCTGACCTGGCAACAGAACTAGAATTTGCACCTATTTTATCAATCATTGATAATAATAGGACAACAAAAACGGGCCAAAAGGGAATGCCCAAGTTCACAAAATTTCCCTTTTCAACTAAATTTACAAAAAAACTAAATTTTTGTAAATTTTGAGAAAAAAGTTTTAACAAATAAATATATAAACACTACAAAACAAGGAAGGTTTCTTGCAAGACTTTTCTTGAAAAGTATTTTTAGTAGTGTTTAGGTATTTTTCAAGATAAAAAAGTTTTGCAAAAAGTCTTTCTATATATAGAAAGACTTTGTTCTTTACAAATTACTATTAAATCCAAAAGTTCCTAGTGAGCTTTCTTCAGAATTTAATGCAAATAATTCCCCCTCGCCCTATGGGAGAGGGGCTAGGGGTGGGGGTATAAAATTATTATTTAATGCTTTCAGATACACAAATCCTCTTTCGCAGTAGACAATCATGACTGTCCACTACAGAGAATGCATTAAATCAAAGAAAGCTCATTGGGAGCGAATATTTCAAACCGGACAACAAAGGTTGCTGTCGCCGTCTGGTTTTGAATTTAAACTAGGGCGTAAAGCCCCCTCGCTCGTGTTTTCAT
>CAZHQB010000019.1:0-19588 GCA_964534895.1 uncultured Micavibrio sp. | reverse complement strand
TTTCCGAATCCGGATAATAAAAAATCTTATTTTTATTATCCACATCTACCAAACATTTTTCTTTTAAGTCTATTTTCTGCTGTTTCAATTCTATTAAATCTACAGTTTTTATACCCCCTAAATAAACCTGCGTTCCATCCTTCTCCATATTAGTCCGCGTTAAGTTTGCATCAGTCTGCGACTGCAAAGCAGTATTAAATTGTTCCTGCCAAATTTTAACTGCCTCCCCTTCTCTTGGTAACCCCAACTTTTCATTTCCACGATAAACCGAAACATAAAGTCGCTTTGGGTCTAATCCCAATTCTTTTGTTAAAAATTCAAAAATCCACTCAATTTGTTCTTGATTGAAATAATCCCCTAAAGACCAATTTCCCAGCATTTCAAAAAAAGTAGTATGCCGATTATCTCCCACCTCTTCAATATCTCCCGAACGAAAACACTTTTGCGAATTAACAATTCTTTTTTCTCCCCCCGGATATTCTTCCCCCAGTAAATACCGTACCATCGGTTGCATCCCCGAGCCAGTAAATAAAGTAGTTGGGTCATTTTCCGGCAACAAAGAAGCCGATGGCACAATTTTATGCCCACGCTCCTCCATAAACTCTAAGTACTTTCGTCTAATTTCAACACCTTTCATAAATCTTTTTTCATTGTATCAATAATTTTTTTAAAATCAGAACTATACAACCCAACTTTTTTAAGTTTATCATCAAGTAAACTGTATTGCGCTAAAACCTCATCAAATTCTTCTTCAGTTTTTACATGCTCAAGTTTTTTACTACAATATTCTAACATCGTTGTTGTAGCACTTGGCAACTCAATTTCTTCTCCAAGTTTTTTGTTTACAAGTTGTTCCAATGTTTCTTTCATAATTTTATTATCCTAACTCAATTAATTGTTTTTTAATACGTTTTAATTCCTCAGTTATAAAATCTTTTTTCTCCAATATCTTTTTACCATCATCAATATTTTCTTTAATTTGCACTTCAATACGACTACGATCTTGTTTAAATCTACGCAATTGATCTCTTAACTCCTCTTCCTTACGTTCCAACTTTTTAAATTCTGAATCATATGACATTTGTGTCATCCTTAATCGTCGCTTCATTTTAACTTTCTCCTCATGCGACATACCTTGCACATCGATATACATAAAAAATATTAAATCAAATTACTATATAAATATATCATACTTTGAAAACATTTATTTTTCAATAGTATATTTCAATTTTTATAAATATTTCCTAAAAAAAATGAAATAATTTTCCAATAAAGAATACATAAAACATAATAAACATTGCACCCTCCCACAAATAGATTCGTTTTGAAATACCACTTACCAAGAAAAGAAAGGTTGCCGCTGCCATAATTGGAATACCTGTTCGAAGCGTTACAGGATCCACTTCTAATCTAGTAAATAATGCAGGGATACCCACAACCATCAAAATATTAAATGAATTTGAACCAAAAATATTTCCTATTGCCAAATCTGATTTTCCAGCCATTGCTGCTTTTGTAGATACAATAAGTTCCGGTAATGATGTGCCCACAGCAACTGCTGTAATGGAAATTAGCGCAGATTGAACATTGAACAAATTTGCAATGTGAACGACAGAATCGATTAGATATTTTGCACCAAAAATAAGTGCTGTTGCACTAATAATTAACATCATAATTAATTTTACAGATATTTTTTCTTTATTTTGAATATTTTTTTCTTCACTTATATCATCTTTTGAGAAAATTGTATACAAGAAATAAATCCCATAAGAACCAATTAAAATAATAGCCTCTCCAAAATCAACTTGCCCATTCCAAACTATTGCTAGAAATATTACAGTACTAGCAACGAGCATTGGTAAATCAATATCAATCAGGTTTTTTGATACAGTAAGACGTCTAGCAACAATGGCTGCCACTCCAATTATAAGAAGTATGTTTGATATATTTGAGCCTACTGCATTTGATATTATAATAGTCTCTTCACCTTTTATTAATGCAAAAATAGCCACAGCCAACTCTGGAAGAGATGTACCAAGTCCAACAATAACAGCTCCAATAATAAAAGACGATAGTCCAAATATTTTTCCGATAGCTTCACTCGAAACCAAAAATAAATCCGCACCTTTGAGCATTACAATCATTGAAAACATAAAAACTCCTATCCAAAAAATAATTTCTGTCATATATTTATTTAATTATTATGAGATTTGTTTATTGTGCTTTGTGCTATTTTAGTACCTACGTCTTCTTTTTTTGATGACTGTTTAAATTTTTTTGGCGCTATATTTTGAAGTTGTGACAAACTCATTGTTCTCTCATTAGTTATTATTACATTATCCTCCTCTATAACAGCTGTCTTTAATTTTTCTTTTTTTTGTTTTAATTTAGGTTTTGATATACTTGTGCCTTTTGATTTTGCAATGGTACGTTGATGATCTTTAAAACACTCTTTGCAAAATACTGGTCTATCTCCATCTGGCTTAAATGGAACTTGAATATCCAAATCACACATAGCACAGGTTGCTTTATACATTTCTACTTGTGGAGAACCATTATCTTTTTTCACTTTACTACTAGTACTATTTCTTTTTTGATCTATGAAATTACTATTTTTTGTGCTAGTCTTTTGTTCTGATATAATTTTAGATTTATCGGTAGCTTTTATTAACATTCCCGTCCACATTGCAATCTTTTTTTCAACAGTTTCTCTATCTTGTGAATATCTCTCCCTAGAAACTTTAATCACTTTTTCAGTACTATCTTCATATTTTCTCTCAATTGGTGGTAATGTTATAGCACTAAAAGCATCACCTGAAATTCCATCTATCATCAATTTCAAATAAATATTATATTTTGGTAAATTCACGATATCATTCATAGTAAATACTGGTTCAAATTCCTTTTCTAAATATTCAGCATCTGTTGCACCGACTCTAAAAGAAACAATCGTTCCAACATTCCCAAAAATAGCATCTCGTACAACCTCATCAAGTTGCATTATATATTGATTCGCCAATATTAAATTCAATCTATACTTACGTGCCTCTGACAAAATATTTGCAAATGACTCTGTAGAAAAATTTTGAAACTCATCAACATATAGATAGAAATCTTCCCTATCCTCTTCTTCAGTATCAACTCTACCCATAGCAGCAAGTTGAATCTTAGTAATCATCATAGCACCCACTAAAGCACTATTATCTTCACCAATCCTTCCTTTTGATAGATTTAGTATTAGAATTTTTTTATCATCCATTACTTTACGTATATCAAAAGCTGATTTAGTTTGACCAAGTAAATTACGAATAATTGGACTCGTTAGAAATTGTCCAACTTTATTTTGAATTGGAGAAATAACTTCTTGTAAAACTCTTTCATTCCATTGTGGAAATTCATCTGCCCAAAAAGCCCTAACAACTGGATCTGTAATATTGTTAGTAACACGAATTCTATATTTTTTATCAGTAAGGATTCTCATAACTCCTAAAAGAGTACTACCTGGAGTTTCCAATAGTGCTAATAACGCATTTCTGAGAATATATTCCAATCTAGGTCCCCAAGAATCTGCCCATAATTTTTGAAATACTCCTATAAGTCCAGAAGCGACGAGTGGACGAAATTCACGGGGAACTTCTTCTAATACATTAAATGCTATTGGATAATCTTGATCAGCTGGATTGAAATAAATAACATCATTAATCCGTTCTGGTGGTATCATACTTATTAATTTCTCTGCTGTATCGCCATGAGGATCAACAAAACACACACCATGACCATTTCTTATATCCTGTATGGCAAGGTTCTCAAGCATATTGGTTTTACCCATACCAGTTTTACCTATAGCATAAAGATGTCTCCTTCTATCATCAGTTTTTATCCCAAATGCAGTTGCTTGATTACGAAAATTTGTTTGTGCAAATGCAGTTATTTCTGTCATACTTTTTAAATTTAAAGTTAAAATTTACGAATTATTTAAATGGTAAATTGCTTGGCGCACTTCCACGCCTAGAATCAGACCACTGTACAGCAGGTGACTCTACTGACATATCTGGCAAATGAAATACTGTTGCTAACTCTTCAGTACTAAAATGAAAACTATGTCCACCACTATCATCACGATCACGATATCTTCTAAGTAATACTCTTGCACGATATGCCCGTCTACTTTTAACTTTTACATAATCAGCATATATTTTAGCACGATCAACTGGAATTAATTGATTTGTATTATTATCTGCAAATTGTTTAATGGATGTCATGAGTCCAGTTATATTTGCCCCTGAAAAAAAATCCCTTTTTCCAATCACTAATAACCTAGAAGTTACAGAAAACATATTTTTACTTATATTTTCTTCAAGTGCCTTAAGTGTTTGTTTTTCTCCAGGAGTTAATCTAAACTCTACTGGTTGATCATCACTGCCATTAGGTGCTTCCAATGAAGAAAATTCCGGTGGAGCATGCCATCCTGTAAGAATACCACCAAAAACATCCTTAATATCATAAATTATGTTTGCAAAAACCCCAGTAGGTTTTGATGCTTTACCCAAAAACTCATCTACAGCTCCCTTACCCCAATCATTGAACCACGTTGGTCGATCTGCACGAACAATATATTGTAACCACATATGTTGACCTGGTCCAAGCGTACTAATATGTTCTAATATGCTCGCAAGTGGATCAATCATCTTACCAGTAACTTCTTCCTCGAAATATTTATATGTCTTAATAGGATATGCGTCTTCTTTAAGTAAAGTTAATGCAAACCCCCTCATCGTCCATTCTTTATTTGGAATAACTTGTGGAATTTCATATACATAATCATTTACTTCAATAATTTCTACAGCAGGATACTGAGCATAAAGAGCACTCTCTATATGATCACGAAAAGCTGCTGGTGTGCGTATATAAAAATGTGCCACACCTTCTGTACCCACAATCTCGAAACTAAAATATGGATTACCTGCTCCATGACAGTATTGAGAAATCTTATTAACACCCGCATCCGTTGCTGCTACAGATTCAAAAAATGCTTCCATCACCCGTGGACTTTTTTCTATATCTCGTGGTGGAATAATCTCAAGCAAAACATCATTCTGCTTCATTAAAAAATCAGCAATAAATACATGACGTCCCCATAAACTTTTAAAAATCAACCAAAAAACTATCGGCGTGACAATAAACCAAGTCGAGTAAAATGTTGCAACAATCTGTGCAAAAAAATCTAACATTTTAAAATTATATTTTTATTTTTTAATTATTGTATATATAAAGTATACCATTAACTCACACCAACATCTAGTGTATACTTTTTATTTAATTTTTTTGCAATTGCATTTAAATTCACCTTCACTGTTGATGATTGCACTTGACGTATCTTTAATACACGCTCAATAATTTCTTCAGCTGTAAGAGGTTCGATAGAATTTTCTAATATATTTTCAATTACATCTTTTACAGTACCTTCAACGTGATTAACTGTCTTAAGGGCATAAACTCCACGTCCTACTAACACAAACTTATCATCACGAATAAGTTCATTATGCACCGTTTGCGGATGTGATTTTTTTCCACTCTTACTAAGTCCGTATAAATCCATCAATCTTGTTATTTCTCGAAAATGCAAAGGTTCTTTTTTTTCTTTTAGAATAAGAATTGCTTTTTCACGTACACCCTTTGGAGAAATCTCATCCCATTCACGAAATCCCCATTTCTCAAATGGATTCTGCTTAATTTCAGCAGATACTCTAAGATAATTTTCCAACTGCCTATGATTTAATATGCTATTTTGCAATTCTTTATGCAATCTCTTGCTTGTATATGTCTTTTGTTTCTTTTGTAATATATTTTTAACAGTATTATGTATTTGATTCCAATCATTCATGTCAAAATCGATAAGAGAAACAGCTCCACTCTTAACAGGATATTTCTCATTATCTACATATTCAATTTCATCTATTCCTTCAACCAAAAAACGAATAGCACGATATTCATCATTATTTTCACCAAGCACAGCAAGGTCATCTATTACTAAAATGCCATTATTATTTCTAATATATGAAGTAATTACATCTCGTGCATTCATGAATGCAACATTACCATCCACATTACTAATACTTCGTAAACCAGACTGCACAATTTGACGTACACGCTCTCTGGTTATATTATATTCATCACCAATTGCTTGTAACGTTAATGGAAATTCTTCTCCAATGCCAAATCTCTTTGCAATAATTTCACGCGAACGCATTGGAATATCCGCTAAAACAGTATTAAACACTGTATAAAACTCAATATTATTATTTGTGTTATTCATAAAAAATTCTTTAAATTATTCTCTAAAAACATAAATTCTTATCTTTAAAGTATAATACCAAAAAAACGTTTTTTTGTCAAGTATTTATAAATTCTATAATATAAAATATAACCAAAAAAGTAACATATGCATAATCTGGAAAACTAGTTTTTATACTAAAAACCCAATATTATATAAAATCTTAAAAAAATAATACACAAAAAACAAACCACCATTATATTAAATGATGGTCTTATAGTTTATTCTGGACGTGGAGAAAATTGATGATGAACCAATCTCCACGTATTATCTTTAATCTTACTATACACAACACTAGATCTAGTTTTTTCAGATAATACTGAAAAAGTCATCATACTTCCATCAACACTTTTTTGTGATACCACTTTTTCTATAGCATCACTATTAGTTTCATCATATACTTTTGTAAATTCATCTTCAAAATCAGTATTTGTATCAAGCATTATCTCTTGTGGCAAACTTAATTCACCAATTTTATTAATAAGCGCAGAATGATGATGGGAAATTTCCCATTTGTCACTATCATTTTTTTGTTTGAATGCAAACGTGAATTCTGCATTAACTGTCTCTCTAGTACCATCCTCATCTATATCAACTTCAAAATCGTACAAACCAAACAAAACAATGTTTTGACCATCATCAGAATAAGCAACTTTTGAACTTATAATTTTACCTACTGGCTGTTTTTGTAAAAAATGTTCAAAATATTTTTTCGCTCCTTCTTTGCCTATTTTTAATTCTCCATTTAAAGTCGGAAAAAAAGTTGCATCATCTGTATACATAGATGCCACCTTCTCCGCAGAACCACCCTCCAATACTTTTGCCCATAGATCAAATACTTTTTTTGCTTCCTTCATCATTTTTTCGTCTCCCTGTTCTTTTTTTTGCATTATTACTTGTTCATTCATATTTTTTAATCACTTGTTAAATAACTCTTTTTAAAAATTTATCTAAAGTCCTTTACGTGACAAATATTTTTTTGCTACCTTTATGCGAGAAAGTTCTTTCTCAAGAGTAGCTGCTACATGAGCATATTCTGATTCATCTGTACGTATAACTTTATTTTTAATATCTTCAGCTCTCTTTTTAGCCTTTTGAGCTTTTTCTATATCAATTTCTTCAGTTTTTTCTGCTTCATCCGCTAGAACTGTTAGTTTATTATTTTCAAACTCCAAAAACCCTCCAAATACAGCTATACTACTTTCATTTCCCCCATTTTTAGTAATAATTTCTCCAAACTTAAGCGACGCTATATATGACCTATGTTCCGGCAAAATAGTAACCTCGCCATCAGTTACAGGAAGTGTGACTTGATCAGCTTCGCATTCACATAAAACTCGTTCTGGAGTTATGACTTTAATTTTAATTTGTTTCATAAAACAATCTTAAATTATTTCTTTTTTACTTCATCAATTGATCCTTTCATATAAAATTCTTGCTCTGCCACATCATCCATCTCACCATCAAGAATTTTTTTAAATCCTTTCACAGTATCCTCAATTTTTACATATTTACCTGAAGTCCCAGTAAATTGTTCTGCCACAAAAAATGGCTGTGATAAGAATTTCTGAATCTTACGAGCTCTAGCAACTGTAACCTTATCTTCATCAGAAAGCTCTTCCATACCTAAAATAGCAATAATGTCTTGTAAATCTTTATATCTTTGTAAAACTTGTTGCACACCACGCGCCACATCATAATGTTCCTGTCCGATAATATTTGGATCAAGAATTGTAGAATTTGAATCAAGAGGATCAACAGCTGGATAAATTCCCAATTCTGTCAATGCACGTGACAACACAACTGTAGAATCAAGATGACCAAAAGTAGTAGCTGGAGCTGGATCAGTAAGGTCATCAGCAGGTACATAAACTGCCTGAACTGAGGTTACTGAACCATTTTTTGTAGAAGTAATACGTTCTTGCAATTGACCCATTTCCTCCGCCAAAGTTGGCTGATAACCCACAGCCGACGGAATGCGTCCTAAGAGCGCAGACACCTCAGACCCAGCTTGAGTAAATCGAAAAATGTTATCAACAAAAAGTAAAGTGTCACGACCCTCAACATCACGAAAATATTCAGCCATGGTAAGAGCAGAAAGTGCCACACGTTGACGAGCTCCAGGAGGTTCATTCATCTGACCAAATACCAATGCAGTTTTGTCTAATACCCCGGATTCCTTCATCTCATAATAAAGATCATTACCTTCACGAGTTCGCTCTCCCACGCCAGCAAATACAGAATATCCTCCATGCTCTTGAGCAATATTTCGAATAAGTTCTTGAATAAGAACAGTTTTTCCAACACCAGCTCCACCAAAGAGTCCAATTTTACCACCTTTCACAAAAGGACAAATTAAATCTACTACTTTAATACCTGTTTCCAAAATTTCAGTCTCCGTTGATTGTTCAAAAAACTTTGGTGCACTACGATGAATTGGATCTTTTTGCCTTACTTTGACTTCTGTTTCATCCCCATCAATAGTCTCTCCTAGTAAATTAAACATACGGCCCAAAATTTCAGGACCCACGGGCACACTAATAGGGGCACCCGTTTTTACAACTTCCATAGATCGTTTCAATCCATCAGTTGAGGCCATAGCAACAGCCCTAACCTTATTTGCACCTAAATGTTGATGAACTTCAAGTGTTAATTTCTTGTCTGTATCCCCAAGGATAACCTCTATAGCATCATAAATTTTTGGTAATTCGCCAGAAAATTCAACATCTACAACAGGTCCAATGATTTGTAAAATTTTTCCTTCCATAATATTTAATAAATTAGTTATATTAGTAAATTTAATTATAATTAATCAACAGCTGCACTACCTGCTGAAATCTCTGCTATTTCTTGTGTTATTTTCATCTGTCGTATCTGATTATAAGCAAAAGTTAACTCTTCTCCCATTTCCGTTGCTGCATCTGTTGCATTCTTCATTGCTATCATTCTAGAAGATTCCTTCGAAGCATTTGACTCCAAAATTGCATGGTATAACTGCATTTCAATAAGTCTAGGAAAAATATGCTCCAATACCTCTTTTGGACTAGGTTCAACCTTATATTCCATTATAGGCTCTTTCATTCCCATCTCTTTTGCAATATTATCCATCTCAATAATTTGTTTTTCTAAATCAATTTTTGATACTGGTAATATCTGACGAATCTTTGGTTCTTGTTTTATAGCCGATACATAATCGGTATATGCTATTACTATTTTATCATATTTTTTATCTAAATATTTATCTATCACAATATTTGACAATGGTCGCACCTCGTCAATACTCGGTAAATATGTAAGATCTGGAAAAGCGGCAATAATTTCTCTATTCAATTTATTTACAAGCCCTTCCCCCTTCTTACCAACTGTAATAAAATCTATTTTCAAATTCTCATTTTTTACAGAAGAATCTATTTTTTTAGTTCCTATTCGATTTATTTTTAATCTTTCTGGATTCTCGACTTCATGCTTTATCTTTTTTATAATTTGTGCATTAAATGAACCACACAATCCTCGATTTGATGTAATGGCTACAATCAAAATATTATTTACTTCTCGCACTTCCAAAAGTCCATGTTCATAATTTTCAAAAGCACGTGCAAGATTAGTCAAAACACTCCAAGCCGCATGTGCATAGGCTCGAATTTCCAAAACTCTCTCTGTAGATTTACGCATTTTAGCAGCGGAAACCATTTCCATTGCTTTAGTAATTTTACCTGTATTACCTACAGATTTTATTCGATTTCTTATTTCTTTTAAATTTGCCATAATTTATTCTGAAAGCGTATCTTTAAAATCTTTAATTGCCTTTTCTAATCTATCAACTGTACTATCTTCTAATTTACCTGATCCAACAATAGTATCTAGAATATCTTTGTGAGTTAATTCCATATATGTTATAAATTCACTTTCCCATCTCAAAACCTTATTAACATCTACATCATCTAAGAAACCTTTTGTTAAGGCATACAATACAATAACTTGTTGTTCCATTGACATTGGTGAATATTGTTTTTGTTTTAAAAGTTCCACAGTCCTTTGTCCTCTTGCAATCTGATTTCGTGTTTGTTCATCTAAATCTGAACCAAATTGAGCAAAGGCTTCCAATTCTCGAAATTGAGCCAAATCAAGACGAAGTTGCCCAGATACTTTTTTCATGGCCTTTGTTTGAGCCGCAGATCCAACACGAGACACTGATAATCCCACATTTAAAGCCGGACGAATGCCCTTATTAAACAAGTCTGATTCTAAATAAATTTGACCATCCGTGATTGAAATAACATTCGTAGGAATATAAGCACTTACATCACCTGCTTGAGTTTCAATAATCGGCAATGCTGTAACAGAACCCCCTCCATACTTTTCATCACGTTTTGCTGCTCTCTCAAGTAGCCTAGAATGCAAATAAAAAATATCTCCAGGGTAAGCTTCACGTCCAGGCGGACGTTTGAGAATAAGTGAAATCTGACGATATGCCCAAGCATGTTTGGATAAATCATCATATACAATTAACACATCTCTACCCTGATCCATAAAATATTCTGAAATTGCTGCTCCTGCATATGGCGCAATAAATGAAAACGCTGCTGATTCAGAAGCTCCCGCTGTAATAATAATAGTGTGTTCCATTGCACCCGCTTTTTCTAATTCTCCCTGAATACGAGCAACTTTTGACTCTTTCTGACCAATTGCCACATAAATGCAGACCATATTTTGTCCCTTTTGATTAATAATTGTATCAACTGCAATAGCTGTTTTACCAACTTGTCTGTCTCCAATGATAAGTTCACGTTGACCACGTCCAATTGGTATCATAGAGTCAATCGATTTGATTCCTGTTTGCACTGGATCACTGACAGCTTTTCTCTCAATAACACCAGGTGCCATCCTCTCAATAGGATATAAAGTGTCTGAAGTAATATCTTCTTTGCCATCAATCGCTACTCCTAAAGGATTAATTACTCTGCCAATCATTTTATCAGTAACCGGTATCGAAAGAATTTTACCAGTAGATTTAACAACTTGACCCTCTTTAATACCTTTATATTCGCCTAAAACCATCGCTCCGACTTGATCTTCCTCTAGATTTAGAGCTACTCCCACAGAGCCATCTTCAAATGAGAGCATCTCACTGGCCATAACTTCAGAAAGTCCATCCGTACGAACAACACCATCTCCAACTTCAAGCACATTTCCAACCTTTTCAATTTGCGTGTTCATTTCAACACCTGCAATTTGTTTTTTTAATTGTTCTATTATATAATCTTTACCCATACTAAATTAATTTTAAATTATAAATTATCAAATATTTTGAATATACTCATTTTTTCAATGCTGATCTTAACACTCTTAATCGTCCGAACACGCTACCATCGATTATTTCATCTCCAACTCTTATAATAATTCCACCTTTAATATTCTTGTCAATTACAGTACTAACTTCTACATCAACAACATTATATTTTGTTTTGATAAATTCTATCACACTATTTTTCTCCTCATCACTTAATTTTCGTGTGGTAGTTACAACTATCTTTAATATACCTCTATTTTTATTATATATTTCTTCAAATTTACTTACTACATCATTAATCTTTTTGAAATCACCAACCTTTTTCATTAGCATTACAAATTTTGATATTATTTCATTAATTTGTGATTCACTCTTTCTGTCTGTAAGTTCATAAAGAGTAATAGCATATTGTTTTGCCGATATTTTCATAAAATATTTTTAACTAATCACTTTTTTAATAATATCCATATCTTTTTCATCATTTATTTTTTCATCAATTATTTTTTCCACTGCTATAGCTACTAAACCAGATACTTCTGCTTTTACTTCTGTCATCATCTTATCTTTTTGTTCATTAGCAACCTTTTTTGCTTTTTGAATTATTTTTTCAGATTCTTTCTCAGCAACTTTTACCAATTCTGCTTTATTTATTTCCGCTTGTTCCTCAGCTTTGTTAATAATATTTTTTGCTTCCTTCTTTGCTTTTATGAGCACTTCTTTTTCTTCTTGTTCTATTTCTTTAAGTTTTTTATTAGATTTTTCTGCGTCCATCAATCCTTTTTCAATTTTTTTTGTACGCTCATCCAATATTTTTAATACTGGTCGATATGCATACTTATATAAAACAAACACTAGTATACTAAAATTTATTAATTGAGCAATAAATAATTTCCAATCAATGCCCAGGCTTGTTAATAATTCACTCATACTTTTAATATTAAATACATATTCAAATTAGTTCTCAATTAGTGACTCGCAAATTACCTACTTGCGAGTCTTTGATTGCAAACCAATACTTTTTTATACAAAAGTAATAATTAAAGCCACTACCAATGCATAAATAGCGATAGCTTCTGTAAATGCAATAGCAAGAATCATATTCGTCTTAATCTTTGCTTCTGCTTCAGGATTACGTCCGATAGCTTCCATTGCCTTTGAGGCAAGCATTCCAATTCCTAAGCCTGGCCCGATTGCTCCAAGACCAATTGCAAGTGCTGCCGCAATTGCTTTTGCTGACTGTGGATTATTAAGTGCACCTTCCACCACAGCTTTTGTTTCTTCTACCATAATTTTATAATGGTTAATAAATTAAAAATTATTTACTACATATATTTAAGTAGTCAATGCATAAATATCATTAACTCCTCAAAATATGCAATTAATGTGCTTCTGTAGCCATTTTGAAAAATACCAATGTCAACATAGCAAATACTAAAGCTTGAATAAATCCAACAAAAATCTCTAAAAATAAAAAAGGAAGCGGCACAAGTAGAGGTGCTAATGCCAACATCACCAAAAGTAACACTTCCCCGGCAAAAATATTACCAAATAAACGGAAAGAAAACGAGATTATTTTTGCAAATTCAGAAATAATTTCCAAAATACCAACAAACGTT
This sequence comes from uncultured Micavibrio sp., assembly GCA_964534895.1. GTDB lineage: Bacteria > Patescibacteriota > Minisyncoccia > Moranbacterales. The sequence goes on along the minus strand of CAZHQB010000019.1, from coordinate 6,348 downwards.
CCAATAAAATACGGTTTTTTAAACGGACTTACTAAAAATTTACCTACATATTTTTTTATACCAATCGCCATAATACCCATAAATTGAGCAGCAATAACAGAAAATATTGCAATAGCAAGAGTGAGATTCAAATCAGCACTAGGACTACGTACAAAAGGCACAAATATACTTTCTCCATGATGAATATTATTTATACCAATAGTTCCTAACCCTGGCAACAATTCGATCCAATTTGAAAGTATTACAATTATAAAAATAGTAGCAACAATTGGAAAAAATTTCTTACTCTGCTCTTTGTCTCCAGTTACACCATCGACAAGAACTAACAATTCTTCTATAACAAACTCAATCAAATTTTGAAATCCTCGTGGAATAAGAGATTTTTTTCTAGAAAGCACAAGTGAACCCGTAACAATTAAAACACTCACGACAATCGTCATGAGAAAAGTATTTGTCAGAGGAAATTCACCTATATTTATTATGGTTTCCGGAACTAATGAAATTGCAACATCCATATATTTTACGGTAGTTATCCTAAATTTGTTTTAGGATTTAGATTAATTACAATATTAAAAAAATTCTACACTTACAATTCTAAATTTATAATCTATCAATAAAACAATTTATTTTAGAATCTTAATTATAACATTAAATTCCAAACTTGTCATTATCCAATTAAATAGAGCACAAACTATAAACTTTTTATTATATATTTTTTATAAACAAAATATGAAGTCAAAATAATCGAAATAAAAATTCCCCCCAAAATAAATAAGGGTGAAGTATCTAGTTTATTATCAAGTAACCTGCCCCCTAAAGCAAACCCCACAATAGGAATTGCGATGATATATCCCAGTTCAAAAACTAAGGATAACACAGGAAATATACTGTCATCTTTGTTTTTTTTATTTTGATCTTTTAACATATTTAATCATATAATCACATTTTAAAATTGTCAAGAGTTCAAAATTATTTAAAATTAATAAACTTATTATTTTGCATACTTTTTACAAAAATAGATTTATGATATTTTTATTATTAGTTCACAAAACATACAAAAACTAATAACCACGAATTAATTTTAATAATAAAAAAACTCTAAAATAATTTAATAACATCCCTTACCGTTATTACAATCATGAGTCCAATAAGCGCCACAAAAAATACTGTATGCATCATATTCTCTATTTTTTGGTTGACTGGTTTACCCTTTATTGCTTCAATAATCAAAAATACTATTCGTCCTCCATCTAATGCTGGGATCGGTAAAATATTGATAATTGCTAAATTCACACTCAAAATTGCTGTAAATTGTAACAAATATACAAACCCCAGTTCGCGCATTTGTTGTGTCATCATTGCTATACCAACAGGGCCTGCTACTTCTGCGCTTACACCATGCCCAGATAATAAATTACTAATCATAGTCCAAAATGCAGATAGTATCATAATTGTAAGTCCAATGACACGCATAAGTCCCTCCCAAATAGCTTCATACCATGGATATCGTACTGTCACTGTTTCCATCATTGAAATACCAAGCGCACCATGACCTTCTTCAATATCTACTCTAGGTACACCTTCAACAACTATAGCACTATCACCACGCAATATATGCACATCAACTTTTTTGCCTCGATGTAGCAGTATTGTATCACGTAAACCATCTGCTGTTGTAACTTCTATACATTCATTATCACTACAAATCTGTTTTATATTATCACCAATTTTCAGTCCTATTTCATCTGCAGGCGACCCACTCTCTACTGCGACAATTTGCACTCCAATATTATCCACAACTTTTGATTGATCCAGACCATCTCCTTTTGGTTCTGGTGCTCCAACCATAAGCACTATGGAAATAAGAACCCAAGCAAGTATAAAATTCATAGTCACTCCAGCAATCAATACTTTAAATTTTGCTAATTTTGATTGTACAGCAAAACTATCAGGTTCAGTTGCCATCTTAATATATTTTTTATCTTCTGTTGAAAGTTTTTCACTTTTTAATTGCTCCGCATCTATTGGATTTTCTCCCTTTATTCGTACAAACCCGCCAAGGGGTATCAAATTTATTGAATATAATGTATTATTTCCATAATATTCTCTATTTCCCCACACCTTTTTCCATTTTTTTGTTTTCTCATCTCTTACTATACCAAATATTCGCGGTGGAAATCCAAATCCAAACTCATGTGAAGTAATACCATTTCTTTTCGCCGTTAAAAAATGTCCTAATTCATGGACAAAAATTAAAACTCCTAGTATTAATCCAAATATCAATATTGTTATTATCATTTCTTTATTTTATTATCTATTATATTCCTATTCTTAGGTCTCTACAACCTAATATTAATTTAAATAGTCATTATTTCCTCTTCTTTTTTCTTTCTTGTCTCCTCAATTTTTTTATTATACTCATCTATAATTTCTTGTAAAGCATCTTTTCCTGCAAATTTTTCATCTTCTGATATATCACCAGCTTTTTCTTTTTTTTGTATTTCTCTCCACGCATCTTCTCTAGCTGTACGCACACTAATTCTAGCTTCTTCTGCTTTTGTACCTAATATTTTAACCAGATCTATTCTATTTTCTTCTGTCATCGGTGGAAATATAAGACGCACAGCAATTCCATCATTTGATATATTAGCCCCCAAATTCGTATTTATAATTATTTCTTCTATTGCTTTTAAATTTGATTTATCCCATGGTTGCACCAATAATTGTCTCGCTTCTGGTACAGATATATTTGCAATTTGTTTAATCGGTGTTAATGTACCATAATTATCTACTTCCAATTCTTCTACAAGAGCAGGATTAGCCCGCCCTGTGCGCAATTTTTTAATTTCTTTTTTCAAATGTGCTAAAGCACTATCCATTCCACCTTTATATAATTCTATAATATTATTATACATATCACTTATATTAAAATTATTTTACTTTTTTTAAACCTAAATACACGACATCATTATCGATAGGATCATGTACTATTACATCAACTATGCGATTACTTGTTGTATCAGTAATAGCCCAACTATCGTCAATACTAGTATATACAGCCTTTGCAGCAGCATAAACCAACTGATTTACATTATGAGGGTTGATTTCAATAGCGTGAATTGGTATACCAATTGTACTCGCTATAACATCTACTGGCAACCATGTTTTTCCATAATCTACTGAACGAAACACTCCTTTATCTGTGCCAACAATCACAACACCAGGAACTGAAGGGCTAACTGTCATGGAATACAGCGTGCCATCATAAAATTTTTCTGTTTTATTATCACGTTTCATATCACGAATACTCTCAAACGTTATACCATTATTTCTAGATTTCACAATATCATATCCATCAATGAGAGCATATAAAGTATTTATATCCCCTGCATCAATAAGCAATTTATTTACACTCTTTTTCGCATGATATAAATTTTCCCATGATTCACCTGTATTAGTTGTACGTGCAATAGTACCACCACTTGTACCAATATAAATCATATCTCCATTTACTGGTGACACAACTAAGGCCGTTATATTTGTCCCATCTTGTGGCTCAACATACACACGTTTCCACTCATGTCCGCCATCCATACTACGCAATACACTACCACGTCCCTCATACATACCACTCATATAGATCGTTTGTGTATTAAATGGATTAATAACAATGTTCCTAATATCTGTTAAATGTGTAACTCCCTTTGTCCATGATTCAGCTCCATTAGTGCTAACAAAAAAATCATTCTTTGCCGTACCAATATATATTACTTTATTATTTGATGAATCTATTGCTATAGACAAAACATCACTATGTTCAATTGTATTTTTTTCATCAATTATATTACGAGATTCAAATGACCGTCCTTCATCAGTACTTTTAAGAATACCCCCCGTAGAATTACCGCCAACACAACCGGTCAAAAAACTAATTACTAAAAAAAGAATTGTTATTAATAAATATTTCATATATAATTAATAATACAACAAAAACCAAAAAAAACAACTGTTGACACAAATATAATTTTTATATATAATCAACAATGTTGTATTTTTAATTAAGATTCTAGGGTGTATAGCTCAGTTGGTAGAGCAACGGCCTTTTAAGCCGACGGTCGGGGGTTCAAATCCCTCTACACCCACAACAAATAATGACTCCTTTTAGAGTTATTTTTTTTATTCTGCACCAAATTTTACGTTCGCATCCTATTTGAGACTAATGTCAAAAAAACCAGTGGCATAATTGCTATATAAAAAATATACACATTAAGAAAATCATATACCCCTCTTGTTATAAATATACTTAAATTTACAAATGGTACAAAATTACAGATGATCGCTATAATAAACCATACTATGAGAACCGATAAACCTATAGATTCAAAACTAAATCGTCCAGCATGCCATAATGGCACATCAAAAAATTTATTACTTTTGGTAAAAACAAGTATTGTAACAATAGCAAAAAAATAGATAATATTTGCAAAGACATTAAAAACAAAACTATCTGGTATAAGAAAAATGAAACTAAGCGAAATATAACTTGCAATCAAAATACGTATAAGCCAAACATTTCGAATAATTGGTGCAACAATAATACCAATTCCAAAAATAATTCCAGCTACAATAAATGAGTTTGTTAAAAAGAAATCCATATTTATTTATTTTTTATATTATATATTATACAGTATACACTATAATGTACTTGATTTATAGCGCAATCTATAATATGCTGTATAATTAAGGAGGACTTGTAAAAATATAACCTAATAGTATTTTTTACAAACATTTTTTAATGCTCTACACTAAATAAATACTATGAAAACACCTACATCTAGAAGAATATTTTTTTGGACATTATTTATTTCATATTTCTGCACCACGGGTATTGTGTTGCTTTTTGTCTTTGGATTTGAGCATGACTTTGGACAGAAGGTATTTGTACATACAGGGTCGTTAACTATAAAAACAAATCCAAAAAATATTTCTTTAAAAATTGATAATAAAAAACCAAAGTCACGTTTCATAAATGTAATAAATGATTCTTATCTTGTCATGGGCCTTAAACCTAAAAAACACACCCTATCTATATCATCTGACGGATTCAGACCGTGGAATAAAGAAATAGGCATTCATAGTGGTATCTCAACAGAATTTTGGAATATTCTTTTATTACGGAAAGAATATAAGCGAACACACTTTAATCTTAATAATATAGACCACTTTTTCCCTGCACCTGACGAAAATATATTTGCAAGCACACATCAACTAGGCAAAACTCTTGTGGTACACGTATTTAATACAAAACAAAATAAATCAATAAATACATTCATCTTTCCTAAAACAACATTTACCAAAAACAAACATGAAAATATTGAATGGTCACCAGACAATAAACAATTAATTACTCCAATTACCCACACAGACAACACAAACAAAAAAGATTATATTATTAGTTATTTAGCATCAAATAAATCTTATAGATTATCTGACTTTATTAATAAAGCTAACTTAAAATCTGTACGGTGGGATCCAAAAAACAAAGATTCTATTTATTTTATTGCTGAAAATACACTTTTTAGCACAAAACTCACATTTGATGACAAAGATTTAAAACCTATACTAATCGCAAATAATGTAATAAGTTATGATTTTGCTGATGATGGCCTTTATATTTTTAATATTCAAAAAGAATTACTCTATAGTCATGATAAAGAAATAAATAATTTTAAGATAATTACAACATTTGATACTGATACAAAAAATGATAATCATAGACTTATAGCTTATGATAATCATCGAGTAGTACTTATAGATGACACAAAACAAATTTTATATATTTATAATAAAGATACTAATAATGATGTTTATACGAAAAAAATCAACAAAAACATTATTGGTGCCCGCTTTTCAGATGATGGTAAAAAATTAATTTTTTATTCTCCATTCGAAATATTCTTATATTTCACACGTGACTGGAATACTCAACCAGTACGCAAAAGAAATGTCACACAATCAATAATTAGATTTTCTCGAAAACTCAACAATATACATTTTGCAAAAGACTATGAACACGTAATTTATACAATTGACAACGATGTGAAAATTACAGAATTAGATTATCGTGATAGTCGGATAACAGATACCATTATTTCTCTAAATGAAAAAAATACCACTCTTATAAATAAGCATAAAATGAACAAATTATTCTTTTTAGATTCTACAGATAATTCAAAAAGACAATTACAATCAATCGAATTTCCAGAAAAAGAAAAATTATTTAAATAGTTAACTTGTTAGAATCCACCGCGTTGTTTACATTTCTTCAGGATAAAAATAACTAATTAA
>CAZHQB010000018.1:0-19825 GCA_964534895.1 uncultured Micavibrio sp. | reverse complement strand
TAAAAACTACTCAATTTACAATAGATTGGGTAGTTTTTTTATTTACATAGTTTATGATTAGTGATATAATTTTTTGTAATGTTTAATTAGTTATAATAATAATTATGGAAAAAACAACTAGACGTGAAAGGACGTTTGTCATTATTAAACCAGATGGTGTGCAACGAGCACTTATTGGTAATATCATTTCACGATTTGAGAGAACGGGTCTTAAATTTGTGGGGTTTAAATTTTTAGTTCCTACTGAGGAACAATGTTGGACACATTATAATAAAGATGATGATTGGTTTTTGGAAAAAGGTGCTAACATTGCAAAAGCTCGTAAAGAAGCTGGTGTACCAGTTGAAAAAGATGAGATTGAATATGGAAAAGATATCATAAAACAATTGACTACGTTTATGACATCAGGGCCAGTATTGGCGATGGTGCTTGAGGGAAATGAGGCGGTTGGAGTGGTAAAGAAACTTGTAGGAGCTACGGAGCCATTATCATCTGATGTAGGAACTATCCGAGGAGATTTAACTGTAGATTCATATGATTTAGCTGGAGTTGATGAGAGAGCTGTTAGAAATTTAATTCATTGTAGCGATTGTCCTGAAGAAGCAGAGCGTGAAATAGAGATTTGGTTTGAGAAAAAAGAACTGATTGATTATCGTTTAATAGGAGAACAAATACAGTATGATGTAAATTTAGATGGAATATTAGAATAATTTTGAAGCAAGGATTCACAAATTAAAGTAGCTCTTGACAGGTTAAATAATAAATGATAATGTGTTTATACCGTTTTAAATCTTTCGGGTGAAAGATCTAAATGTAAACACTTGCGTAAATGAATAAAATCATTTACAATGTATGAAGTGTTAATTTTTTATATTAATAAAATTTAATTAATAATTGGTTTGCTCGTATGTGTGGTTAATTGCATACGTAGCACAAAACAAAAGTTATGGCTGAAGATTTTGATCGCAGTAAACCGCATGTTAATGTGGGAACAATTGGTCATGTTGACCATGGTAAGACAACTACAACTGCTGCACTTTTGCATGTACTTTCTATGAAGGGACTTGCAGAAGAAAAAAATGTTGATGATATTGATAATGCTCCTGAAGAAAAAGAGCGTGGTATCACTATTGCAACAGCACATTGTGAATATAATTCTGATAAAAGACATTATGCACATGTTGATTGTCCTGGACATGCTGATTATATTAAAAACATGATTACTGGAGCAGCACAAATGGATGGAGCTATATTAGTAGTAAGTGCTACTGATGGGCCTATGCCACAAACTCGTGAGCATATCTTACTTGCAAAACAAGTTGGTGTACCAGAGATTGTTGTTTTCATTAATAAAACTGATCAGGTAGATGATCCAGAATTGGTGGAGTTAGTAGAAGAAGAGGTTCGTGAACTTCTTACTAAATATGATTTTGATGGTGAAAATGCAGCTATAATTCGTGGTAGTGCTATAAAAGCCCTTGAGGCAACAAGTGTAGATGATGAAGCAGCAAAGCCAATGCTTGAATTACTTGATGCACTTGATGAAAAAATTCCAACACCGGAGCGTGATATGGAGAAGGACTTCCTTATGCCTATTGAAGATATTTTTTCAATTGAAGGTCGTGGTACAGTTGTAACTGGACGTATTGAACAAGGCCAAATTAATCTTAATGATGAAGTAGAAATTGTAGGTCTTCGTGATACACAAACAACTACAGTTACAGGTATCGAGATGTTTAATAAAAATCTTGATCATGGTGAAGCGGGTGATAATGCTGGAATTTTGCTTCGTGGTACAAAAAAAGAAGATGTGGAACGAGGTCAAGTACTTGCAAAACCAGGGAGTATTACGCCTCATAGTGAATTTGAATGTGAGGTATATATTTTAACAAAAGAAGAGGGTGGACGTCATACCCCATTTTTCAAAGGATATAAACCACAATTCTATATTCGTACAACAGACGTGACTGGTGAAGTGATATTACCAGAAGGAACAGAAATGGTTATGCCTGGCGACACCATAACTCTTACAGTTAAGCTTGGTTCTAATGTAGCAATGCAAGAGGGAATGAAGTTTGCAATTCGTGAAGGTGGACGAACTGTGGGTGCTGGTGTTGTAACAAAAATTATTAAGTAATTGATGATGAAAGTGAATTACTGTAATTATTAATTACAGTAATTCCTTTCCTTATTTATTTAGTAGGGAAGTAATTTATTAAAGTGTTATTTCGCAATGGCGAAGAAAGAAGAAGCAGCAACACGTGTTCGTATTAAAATTAAAGCATACGATAATAAAGTAATTGATAAGTCTGCAAAACAAATTGTTGAGACAGCTATGAGAACAGGTGCAAATGTGACTGGTCCTGTACCACTGCCAACACAAATTAAGAAAGTAACTGTGAACAAATCTACTTTTGTGCATAAGGATGCACGAGAACAATATGAGATGCGTACACATAAACGACTTATTGACATAATCAATCCATCACCAAAGACAATCGAAGATTTAACAAATCTTGATTTGCCAGCAGGTGTGAATATTGAAGTAAAAATGTAGAACGTGTGTAGTGCAGTCAATTAATTGATTACGTTGTTAGTTAATATTTTACATAGTTTCGTTGAAGTCTTTTTTGTATCATGAATTTATGATTACATGAGATACTTATCGAGCTGGATGATAAATTTACTGTAAGGTTTTTTATAAAAGCCTTGACAAGTAAAATTTTTTTCTATACAATAGTATAGAAGATATAATTTTCTGGCTTATTGAAGGCAGTTTTTTATTTCTTATCAAATATATTTATATAATAATGTAAAGTAAATATATTTTATGATATTAATTTAAGACGAAATTTAATTTAGAAATATATTTAAAAGTAGTATTATGAAATTCGTTTTGGGAAAAAAATTTGGAATGACAACAATTTATGATGATGAGGGTGCACAAAATGTTACTCTTGTGAATGTTGTGCCAAATGCTATTGATATGATACGTAATGAAAAACGTGATGGATATAATGCAGTTCGTCTCTCGATTAGCAAAACAAAAAATGTTAATTATAATAGAGAATTTCGTATCGATAATATAGACGATTTTAAAGAGGGCGAATTAGTGAGTATTGATATCTTTGAGATAGGTGATAAAGTACGAGTATCTGCAATTAGTAAAGCAAAAGGATTTCAAGGTGTTGTAAAAAGACATGGATTTAAAGGTGGGCCTGCTACACATGGACATAGACATGCACTTCGAGCCCCAGGTTCTATAGGTAGTGCATATCCACAACACGTTATGAAAGGAAAAAAGATGGCTGGACGTATGGGAGGAAATCGTTCGACTGTACGTAATTTGGAAATTGTAGCAATTGATAAAAAAAATAATATAATAGCAATAAAAGGTGCTGTACCAGGGGTGGCTGGTCGTATTGTAGAAATTATATCTGAATAAATTTGATTTAAATTATGACAAAAGTAGACATATATAATATAGAAGGTAAGAAAGATAGTGATATTGAACTTGATAGCTCTGTTTTTGATGTAGTAAGAAATGATGCGTTAGTTCACCAAGTATATGTTGCGCAGGCAGCTAATAGACGGAAAGGTAGTGCGCATACGAAAACAAGATCACAAAGGCGTGGTGGCGGCAAAAAGCCATGGAAACAGAAAGGTACAGGAAATGCCAGAACTGGATCAATTCGTAATCCTATTTGGCGTGGTGGAGGTATAACATTTGGACCATTAAATACTCGTAATTTTAAAAAATCAATTAATGTAAAGATGAAGCAAAAAGCATTTTTGGTGGCATTATCAGAAAAGGTGCGTGGTGATAAAATACGTGTCATTGATTCGTTAAATATTGCGGATAAAAAAACAAAGGTTATAGCGAATATGATAGCTGGTCTAGGTCTTAATAAAAGTATAATTATAGGATTTTCTACTAATGAAGCAGGTAGTTATATTGCGGCAAGGAACATTGATAGAACAACTGCTATGGAAACAAATCAATTGAATGTATTTGATATTCTCAATTCTGATTTTTTGATACTCAGTAAAGATTCTATAGAGCAGTTAACTAATAAATACACAGCATAATTATATGGGAATTTTTAGTAAGAAAAAAGAAGAACAAGCTGTAGATATCACAGAAAATGTTGCGAAAAAAAATGTTATTAAAAAGGACGTTGAAAAAAAACAGGCAAAAAAAATAGGTTTAAATAAAAAAACTGATATTGTATCTACAGCGGGAGCTTATAATACAATTATTGCACCAATAATTACAGAGAAATCACATAGTATGGTAATTAAACATAAATATACATTTCGTGTTGCAAAAACGATTTCAAAATCAGTCGTGAAAAAGATTATTGAAAATATGTATGGTGTTACTGTAGTAAATGTAAATATGATTGTAGTAAAGCCAAAAAGACGTACAGTAAAACAAGATCGAGGATATCAAAAATTGTATAAAAAAGCAATTGTGACAGTAAGTGAAGGAGATCATATTGCAGTTTTTGAAGGAGTATAAATTTAGTATTGTAGATTAAAGAAAATTATGGCAATTAAAGTATACAAAAGAAACAATGCAGGAAGACGTAATATGTCTATTGTTAAACCTGTTGCTGTCACAGACAAAAAACCTGAGAAAGCATTATGTATATCATTGAATCAAAAATGTGGTCGTAGTGGTGGAAAAATTTCAGTGAGACATCGCAGTAGAGGAGCTAAAAAACTTTATCGAATAATTGATTTTAAACAAGATAAGTTTGATATTCCAGGTACTATTGTAGCAATTGAGAAGGACCCTAACAGAAGTGCACTTATTGCGTTGGTCGTTTATGTTGATGGCGAGAAACGTTACATTTTAGCAACAGAAAAAATGCGAGTTGGTTCAAAAATTATTTCTGGTGAAAAAGTTGCGATTGAAGATGGAAATCGTACAAAGCTTGAAAATATTCTTTCAGGGACTCTTGTTTCAAATGTTGAAATGAAGCCAGGTGGTGGTGGACAAATTATTCGAAGTGCAGGGAGCTCGGCGTTAGTTATGAGTGTTGATGAAAAATATGCACAATTAAAGATGCCTTCTGGAGAAATTAGACTTGTTCATAAGGAGTGTTATGCGACGATTGGATCAATAAGTAATTTTGAGCATAATACTGTGAATATTGGTAAGGCAGGACGAGCAAGACATATGGGGAAAAGACCAGCAGTGAGAGGTAGTGCTATGAATCCAGTAGATCATCCACATGGTGGGGGTGAAGGATGTCAACCGATAGGCTTGAAATATCCAAAAACTCCATGGGGAAGGCCAGCGCTCGGTGTGCGTACTAGAAGAAAGAAAAAGGCAAGTAATAAATACATTATTAAATCAAGACATAAGAAATAATTACGTAAAGTAAAAGTTATGAGTCGATCACTGAAAAAAGGTTTATATGTTGATGAAAGAGTTATCAAAAAAATTGATGGAAAGACGCCAAAGGAAACTGGTGTTATAAAAACGTGGTCGCGAGCATGTACGATTACACCAGATATGATAGGATTTACATTTGGAGTACATAATGGCAAGGATTTTGTTGAGGTGTTAATTTCTGATGAGATGGTCGGACATAAATTAGGAGAATTTTCTCCGACGCGTAGATTTGCTAGGCATGGTGGTAAAATGCAAAAAGATTTAGAACAGGCATCACGTCAAAAGGAAGTTAGTGCAACAAAAACCGGGAATTAATTATATCTAAGTAAAAGAAATTTTAATAACGAATTATGACAAAAGTAACAGCACAACTGAATAATTTACGAATTGCGCCAAGAAAAGTTCGACTTGTTGTTGATCGAATACGTGGACAACGTGTCACTGAAGCTATGGGAATACTAAAGTATGATTTGCAAAGAGCAGCAGGACCAATACAAAAATTATTAAAAAGTGCTGTTGCAAATGCTCAAAATAATTTTAAATTAAAGAGTGAAGATTTGTATGTTGCTAGTATTACGGTAGGAGAAGGACCAACTTTAAAAAGATGGACGCCCAGGGCATATGGACGTGCAACAAAAATTTTAAAGCGAACTTCTCATATTAGTATAGTTTTGTCTAATGACTATGGTGAGGTAAAAGAAAATAATTCACAAGAAGCTGTAACTTCTGATGCCAAAAAGAGTATGGTTGATAAAAAAAGTAAATAATTTTATATTATGGGAAATAAAGTAAATCCAAAAAGTTTGCGTTTAGGTATTACAACGAATTGGCGTTCACGTTGGTTTGGTGGAAAGAATTATGCGCAATTGTTAGAAAAAGATATAATGCTTAGGCGAGCAGTTATGAAAAAATGGCGTCATGCGGCAATTGCTGATGTTGAAATTGAGCGTAATGTAAAAGATGTAAAAGTAATTATAAAAACATCTAGACCAGGAATGATTATTGGTCGTGGTGGAGTTGGTATTGAGGATCTAATTACTTTTGTTAAGAAAAAATTTTTTGTAAATGAAAAAGTGAATGTGAAAGTTGATATTAAAGAAATCAAACAGTCTGAAGAAAGTGCAGCATTGGTAGCTCAAGATGTTGCAGAACAATTAGAAAAGAGGATGCCATTTCGTAGAGTGTTAAAGACAACTCTAGAGCAATCAATAAAAAATCGAAATATACAAGGAATGAAAATTCAGTTATCTGGACGATTAAATGGTGCAGAGATGAGTCGTGTTGAATGGCTTAGTGAAGGTACTATTCCATTACATACATTACGAGCTAATATTGATTTTGCTAGGGATACTGCACGTACAATATATGGAGCTATCGGAGTAAAAGTGTGGATATATAAAGGTGAAGTTTTTAAAGAAGATAATAAATAATTTGAAAGTTTTTAGGAAAACATTATGTTGATGCCACGAAAAGTAAAACATAGAAAAATGCACCGAGGAGGTATGCCTAAAGGTAAAGCTAAGCGAGGTACCACCGTAAGTTTTGGTAGTTATGGTATTAAAGCTATTACTTCAGGACTTGTTACAGCTAGACAAATTGAATCTGCGCGTCGTACAATTACTAGATATATGCAGAGATCAGGTAAATATTGGATTCGTATCTTTCCAGATCATCCAATGACAAAGAAAGGTGACGAGACGCCCATGGGTAAAGGTAAGGGCGCAGTTGATCATTATGTTGTAAAAGTGAGGGCTGGTAAAGTGATGTTTGAAATTGATGGTATTGATGAGAAAACTGCGCGTGAAGCATTTCGACTAGCAGGACATAAGTTTGGTTTGCGAACGAAGTTTGTTTCAAAAAATAGAGAATAGAATAACAGATTATTAAATAGTAAAGTTATGAAAGTTATTGAACTTAGAGAAAAAAGTATAGATGAGTTGTTTAAGGTTGTGGAAGACCTAAAGGCAATTGTGCATCAAAATCGAATGGATTTAATGATGAATAAATCACAAAAAAATAATGAAATTCGTATTAAGAAAAAAGATTTGGCACGTGTTATGACTATAATTAATGAAAAAAAACGTAGTATATAATATATAAGTAGATAGATAAATTTTTATGGCAGAGGATAAAAAACAATTAATAATGAAGGGTACTGTTATTTCTAATGCAATGGATAAAACTATTGTTGTTGCAGTTGATACATTTAAGACACATAGAAAGTATTTAAAGAAGTATCTTTCTACAAAAAAGTATAAGGCACATGATCCAGAAAATTCATTTGAAGTCGGAGATACTGTGAAAATAGTACAATCGCGACCAATGAGTAAAGGTAAGAAATTTAAAGTAATAGAGTAAGATTATAAAATTTTTAAGAGAAATGTATGATTCAGGCAGAAACATGGCTAAAAATTGCAGATAATTCAGGAGCAAAAGACATTGAGTGTTTTAAAGTTCTTGGTGGTTCAAAGCGTAGGTATGCGTATATTGGTGATATTATCGTTGCATCTGTAAAAAATGCAGAACCACGTGGAAGTGTAAAAGCGGGTGATGTTGTTAAGGCTGTAATTGTGCGTCAGAAAAAAGCAATACGACGTAAAGATGGCTCGTATATTAGATTTGACGAAAATGCTGCTGTTATTATTGATCCAGATAGCAAAGAACCGAAAGGTTCACGTATATTTGGCCCAATTGCTAGGGAATTACGTGAACGTGGATATAGTAAGATTGTTTCATTAGCACCTGAAGTGTTATAAGAGTTGTGATTTAATTTTAAGAATTATTATGTTAAAGATTAAAAAAGGTGACAATGTAGAGATTATTGCAGGAAAAGATCGTGGAAAGCGAGGTGAAATTATAGCAGTAAATTCAACACAGAGAAAAGTAACGATTAAAAAGTTGAATATGGTAACACGTCATGTTAAACCAACCCAGGCAGGACAAAAGGGTGAGCGTATTACAACAGAAGCGCAAATTGATATTTCAAATGTGGCACTTGTGTGTCCACATACAGACAAGCCTACACGTGTCGGATTTATGGTAAAAGAAGGATCAAAAGTTCGTATATCAAAAAAGAGTGGTAAAGAAATTGAATAATATAGCATTATGAATAAAGTAAAAACAATTAAAGAACTGTATAATAATTCTGTAGAGACTTTGCAAAAAGAGCTCAATCTTGATAATGTAATGTTGGTACCACGCATTGAAAAGATCGTAGTAAATACAGGAACTGGGAGATTCGATAAAAATAAAGAAGCTTTGGCAGAGATTGAAAAAGCTCTTAGAGATATTACAGGACAACAGCCAGTTAAAACTCAAGCTCGTCAATCAATTGCGGGGTTTAAAGTTCGGGAAGGTCAAAATGTTGGTATGAAAGTAACATTGCATGGTGCAAGGATGTGGGATTTTTTAAATAGATTTATATCAGCAGCCTTGCCTCGTGTACGAGATTTTCATGGTATTGAAATGCGTGTTATTGATAACAGTGGAAATTTGAATATTGGTATAAAAGAACATGTTATTTTTCCAGAAATTGTAGCAGAACAAGTAAAGAACCCATTTGGATTTCAGGTTACTATTGTATCTACAGCTAATAATAAAAAAGATGCTGAAAAGTTGTTTGATGTGTTGGGATTTCCATTACAAAAAGAAGAATAATTTAATTTAAGATAATTTATATTATGGCAAAATCATCAGTAAAAGCAAGAGCAGATAAAAAACCAAAGTTTTCAACAAGAAAAGTAAATCGTTGTTGGAAATGTGGTCGCAAAAGAGCATATATGCGGTATTTTGGTATTTGTCGTATTTGTTTTCGTGAATTAGTTAGTAAGGGTGAATTGCCAGGAGTGAAGAAGAGTAGTTGGTAAATTTTAATAAAAATAGTTTAATCTAATTTTAAAAAGTTTGATATTTAAATGAAAAAGTAATTATGATCGATCCAATTAGTGACATGTTAACACGATTACGTAATGCTTATGCAGCAGGACATTCTGAGGTGATTATGCCTATGTCTAAAGTTAAGTTTGCAATTGCAAAAGTACTTGTAAAAGAAGGTTTTGTTGAAGGAGCTGAACGTGTTCAAAGTGAGGAAAAAGAGATATTTGAAAATATTTGTATAACATTGAAATATGATCAAATTTCAAGTACATTGCAAAAACCTGTTGTTGAAGAAATCCGTCAAATTAGTAAACAGGGACAGCGTATTTATGTAAAAAAAGATGATATTCATAAAGTTAAAAATGGATTTGGAATTTCAGTTATTTCAACATCGCAAGGTGT
This sequence comes from uncultured Micavibrio sp., assembly GCA_964534895.1. Taxonomy (GTDB): domain Bacteria; phylum Patescibacteriota; class Minisyncoccia; order Moranbacterales. Next base: position 10,143 of record CAZHQB010000018.1, on the reverse strand, counting down.
GATGAGTGGTAGAGATGCACGAAAAAGGGGGTTAGGTGGTGAATTAATTTGTGAATTGTGGTAAAAAATTTAAACTAAGGTAAATATATGAGTCGTATTGGAGAAAGAACAATTAAAATTCCAAAAGGTACTACTATTGAATTATTAGGTAATGAGATAGTTATAAAAGGTGAAAAAGGTGAGTTAGCTATGAACGTACATAATGCAGTTAAAATTAATATAGATGACGAAGGTGTGCACGTAGATAAAGTACATAATGCTAATATTGCAAAGGCAATGTGGGGGACAACAGCACGCTTGATAGAAAATATGATTGTAGGTGTATCTAAGGGTTTTGAAAAAAAATTAGAGCTTGAAGGTGTTGGATATCGCATGACACTTAAAGGAAGGCAGATTGATTTGGCATTGGGATTTTCTCATCCTGTACTTGTTGATATCCCAGATGGTATTGAGGTGGTAATTGAGGGACAAAATATGAAAATTTCTGGTATTGATAAACAAAAAGTAGGTCAGTTTGCAGCAAATATTCGTGCACTTAAACCAGTTGAACCATATAAGGGAAAGGGATTTAGATATGAAGGTGAATATGTGCAACGTAAAGAAGGTAAAAAAGCTGCCGCTGCAGAATAGACATAAAATTATAATATTAAGATTTATGAAACAATCTAGAAACAACAGAAGATTACATAGAGCACGTCGTGTGCGTTCAAAAATCTCAGGGACAGCTCTGAGGCCGAGATTGAGAGTTTTTAGATCACTAAAAACTATGTCAATACAATTAATTGATGATGAAAAACAAATGACGCTTGTGAGTGTAAACCTTTCTGAAATAAAAGGTTCTAAAAATGATGTAAGTGGTGCACAAAAGTTAGGTGAATTGATGGCAAAAAAAGCAGTTGATAAAAAAATTACTGAAGTTGTATTTGATCGTGCTGGCTACAAATATCATGGAAAAGTAAAGGCAATAGCAGAGGGCGCGCGTTTAGCGGGATTAAAATTTTAACTCTATAAACTTTTAATTTAATATATGGCAATGAAAAAAGATCGTAAAAAAGGAAAAAGAGGTCGACGACAAAAATCAGAGTTTGATCAACAGTTGTTAGATTTGGCTCGTGTTACACGTGTGGTGAAGGGTGGGCGACGTTTTCGTTTTCGGGCAACGATGGTTATAGGAAATAGAAAGGGTAAGGTTGGTGTAGGTGTGGCAAAAGGGACTGATGTTTCTATTGCTATTCAAAAAGCTATTGCTGATGCAAAAAAAAATATGATTGAAGTAAATCTTGATGGTAAGACTATAGCACATGACGTCAGGCAAAAGTTAGCTAGTGCAAAAATAATGTTACGACCAGCTAAGGAAGGTCGTGGAATTATTGCAGGAGGTGCAGTACGAACTGTTGTTGAGCTTGCAGGTGTTAGAGATATTGTTTCAAAGTCATATGGAACAGCAAATAAGCTTAATGTTGCACGTGTAACGATTGAGGCTTTGAAAACATTAAAAAAAACTAAAAGTGATTTAGTCAAAAAAGAAGAAAAAAATATAGAAGATGAAAAGAAGGTTTTACAAAAAAAACAAAAAGATGATCTTACAAAAATTGAAGGAGTAGGTCCAAAAATCGCAGAACTTTTTACAAAAAATAAAATTAAAACTTTTGCAGATTTAGCTAATGCAAAGAAAAAGGATTTAATTAAAATTTTAGAAGAAAATAGACTTGCAAGTCATGATCCAGGTTCATGGAGTAAACAAGCTGCTTTTGCACGTGATGGTAAGTGGGAAAAATTGGAAAAATGGCAAAATGAGTTAAAAGGAGGTAAATAAATTACGGAATAATATAATCGTATGCAAATTCACGAAATATCTACAATAAAAAAGAATAAGAAACGTATTGGTCGCGGAGGTAAACGCGGTACATATAGCGGAAAAGGTATGAAGGGTCAGAAATCACGTAGTGGTGGTAATGTGGATCCGCTTTTTGAAGGTGGACGTACAACTTTAATTCAAAAGATGAAAAAAAATCGTGGCTTTAAATCGCCACACGCAAAAAAGGTTACGTTATCACTCTCAAAGTTGGAAAATATCTATAATGATGGTGATACAGTATCAATAGAGACTTTGACTAAAAGAAAAATATTACGAGTTAAGACAATTAAAAATGGAGTGCGTATTGTAGCAACGGGCAAAATTACAAAAAAATTAATAATTGATAAAAGTATTGGTGTAACAATTTCAGCAAAAAAACAAATCGAAAAAATTGGTGGAAAAGTTGAAATTGTACAAAAAACAAAAAAAGGTAGATTGTAAATATTGTAAAAACAAAAAAACGACCAGTCGGGTCGTTTTTTTGGTGAATATGGTATAATAAATGGAAGATAATGTATTTTAGATGGTCATTAGAGAATATTGCTGGATGATATTGAAAGAGTTTTATTGATAAGGAGTTGTATTTTTTGTGCATTATGTATACAATCAATTATAAATATTTTTATAAATTTTATGGATATAAAGAGAGAACTGGAGGTATTTAAAGGTGATATTGATCGTGAAATAACAACTCGCTTAAATGCTGTTATAAAAGAAACAAAAGAGGTAGATCCATTTTTTGTGGATATGATGAAGTATTTTAAAAAAATTATCCTTGCCGGAGGGAAGCGTATTAGGCCGATTATGATGTGTTTAGGATATAAGGCTGCTGGAGGAAATAATTATGATAAAATTATTAAAACTTCTGTAAGTATTGAATTAATACATGCCTTTTTACTTATGCATGATGATATAATTGATCGTGATGATTTGAGACACGGTAAAAAAACTGTTCATGCCAGATATCGTGATTATAATAAACGGATTTTATTAAATAATAATGCAGAACATTTTGGTCAATCAATAGCTATTGTTTTAGGTGATTTTATATATTCTTTGGGAAATCAAGTAATTTTTGAATCGGAGTTTGAGCCTGAACGTATTATACGAGCGCTTAATAAATTGCAGTCTATCGTAGGTATGACTTGTGTTGGTGAAGTACAAGATGTTTACTTGGAATATAAAAGTGAAGCTACAGACAAAGAAATATTAGCTATGTATGAAAATAAAACAGCTAAATATACCTTTGAGGGTCCATTGCAACTAGGCGCAATACTTGCTGGTGCGGATGATATTTTTTGTGATAAATTGAGTGCATATGCAATCCCTGTAGGTATTGCATTTCAAATTCGTGATGATATATTGGGAGTTTTTGGTGATGAAAAAAAGACAGGAAAATCTGCACACTCTGATATAGAAGAAGGTAAAAAAACATTTATGGTAAATTGTGCATACAAGAGTGCAAATAGTAACCAAAAAAAGATTTTGGATAGTTCATTGGGTAATAAGGATATTAGTGTGGAGGGAATAAAGATGTTTCAAGAGATAATAGTAGATACGGGAGCACGTCATAAAGTGGAAACTTATATGCAAGAATTACTTTTGCAATCACAAGATGCATTAGATAAAATAACTCTTCCAAATGATGTTGCGCAGTTGCTTTTTGGTTTGACAGAATATTTTAATAAACGTGAAAAATAATTATATGAATAATATTCAAAATATTCCAAATCATGTTGTAATTATTCCAGATGGAAATCGTAGATGGGCGCGAGAGCATAATATTGAGCCATGGAAAGGTCACGCAGCTGGTGCAGACATTATTGAAGAACTTACAAAAAAGGCGCGTGATATAGGTATAAAATACATTTCATTTTGGGGTTCATCAGAGGAAAATATGAAGATACGCCCATTAAAAGAGCGTCGTGAACTTGTGAAAATATATGAAAAATATTTTAACAAACTTATAGCAAGTGATGATATTTTTGATGATGATGTACGTATTAATGTTTTTGGTAAATGGCGTGAGCAATTACCAAAAAATCTAGTTGATATTATTGAGAAAGGTATTGAAAAAACAAAAAATCATACAAAATATCACCTCACATTTTTTTTGTCATATTCTGGTGATGAAGAGATGATATTAGCTATTGAAAAAATTGTGAAATCTTGTAAAAAGGATATAAAAATTACAAAAGAAATTATAAAAAGAAATCTTCTAACAAAAGATTTGCCAGCAGTTGATTATTTGATTCGTACAGGAGGAGAACCTCATTTGAGTACTGGTTTTATGATGTGGGATATTGCAAATGCACAATTATTTTTTGCTGATGAATATTTTCCTGCTTTTGGTTGCGAAGAATTTGAAAAAGCAATTGAAGAATACACAAGACGTGCACGTAGATTAGGTGCATAATTTTTTAAAAAATGTTATAATAGACGTAATCATTGTGATACGATAGATAAATAAAAAATAAAATTAAATATGAAAACATATAAAGAAAAGATTATATTTAAAAGTATGGCGCAAGTAGAATTTATTGATATTACAGATAGCGTGCAGAAGGTCATAGATAATAGTGGTATTCGTGAGGGTCGTGTTTGTGTTTTTTTACAACATACCACGATGGGTATTATGATTAATCATAATGAGCCTATGTTATTACAGGATTTTATGCGTGTGTTGTATAGAATGGCACCATCAGATGAAAGATATTCACATGATATATTTGAATTGAAAAAAGGTAATAAATCCGATGGCAGAAGTAACGGACATTCTCATTGTAAGGCGATGTTAGTTGGTACTGATATTGCTGTTCCAATAGAAAATGGATTGATGATGTTATCAAATTTACAAAGTATCTTGGCTGTCGAATTTGATGGTTCTAGAGAGCGGGATGCTATTGTACGCATCACTGGTTAAATAAAATATGTCATGAGTATTCTTGCAAATAATTTAATACATAAAGGTTATCTTAAAACAGATATTATCATTGAAGCTTTTTCAGAAATAAATCGAGAAGAATTTGTACCTGATAGATTTCGTGTTGCTGCAGGGTCAGATATCCCACTTTCGATTGGACATGGGCAAGTTTTGCCAGAACCGTCAGTGATATCTTTTATGATGGAATTACTTCGGCCTGCCAAATCACAAAGTGTTTTGATTGTAGGATTTGGTGGTGGATGGGTGATTACAATGATGAGTTACATTGTTGGACCAGGAGGCTCAGTCGTAGCTATTGATACTATTCATGATCTTAAGGAAGAAACAGAAAAAAATATTCAAAAATATAATTTTGTTGCACGAAATAATAGCACAAAGTTAAAATTAGTTGATGGACGCATAGATATATCAGACGAAGAACGTTTTAATCGTATTTTAGTCATCAATCCAAACTTGTGGTCTTTATATCCTTTCAGGAAGTTGCTTAAAACGGGTGGAGTTATGGTTGCGCCAATTGATAATGTTGTATATTACTTTAATAATCGTTCAGATGATGAAGATATCATTGAAGAGCGATTTGATAGTATAAATTTTTTACCAGCTTAGTTTATTTATGAGAAAAATAATTATTTTTTGTATTATAATATCGGTTGTTGGTGTGTATTTTGTGCATTTTCGTACATATAATACTGTTTCATACAATAATGTTCCAAAAAAGTTTGTTGTTGCAACTGGTGATGATATTATTACAATTGGACGTAAGTTAGCAAAACAGAAGTTTATTGCAAATAGGTTTTATTTTTATTATTATGTATGGCAAAATAAATTACGAGGTTCTATTAATGCTGGTAATTATCTCATAACGCCAAAGAGTAATATTGCAGATATTGTGTATAAGATGATTAAGGGTGATACAATAAAACAGGTCAAAAAAGACATTAGGGTAACTTTTCCAGAGGGTTGGACAATTAAAAAAATGGCAAATAGATTACAAAAAAATGGATTGCCAGCAAAATCATTTGTAAAATTAGCAAATAATCCAACCGAGGATTTATATAAGAAATATCCATTTTTACATAGAGGAAGTTCATTGGAAGGCTATCTTTTTCCAGATACTTATCTTTTTGAAAAAGAAGCAACTGCTGAGATTATTATAGAGAAGATGTTGGATAATTTTAATAAAAAGGTTGATAAAAATAGACGTGAGCTTATTGTAAATAGTGGTGGCAATTTACATGACACAATAATTTTTGCAAGTATTATTGAAGGAGAGGTGTCCTCCGGAGTTGATAGATATGTTGTAGCTAGTATATTTAAAAATAGATTAAATGTTGGTATGGCACTTCAAAGTGATGCGACAATTGATTATATAAAAGGTGTATCAGAAATTAAACATACATTAACAGATATTGAAATTGATTCACCGTATAATACATATAAATATCCAGGATTACCACCAGACCCTATAAATAATCCTTCACTTAAATCAATAGATGCGGCAATAGCTCCAGCTGATACAGATTATATGTATTTTCTTAATAATCCTGAAACTGGAGAAACGATTTTCTCAAAAACATTTAATGAACATAAAGTTAACAAAAACTTGAATGGATTATAGATTTGTGAGATTGTTTTTATAATTATTTTTTGGAAAATAAAGAATACTTATGTGAAAGATGGATATTTACTTAATATTATAAAATTGAGATCGTATCTCATTAACTAGAAATTTTCATAAAGGTAATGTATAATTAATCGCTTTACTAATATTTGTATCCCAAGTACTTGTATCAATATTAAATGTTATGGTATCTAATAAATCTTTATATTTGAGTTTTTTGTGTTTTAGTGCATATTCGTAAATATCTTTTGTTACCTTTACATCTTGTTTGCAATATTTTTCGATTTTATCCATGCGACCTTCATGCCACCATTTTATAGCTTGTAAACCATGACCACTTTTGCCGATACCGATTGTTGCTTCTGCGACATTATCTAAACGTATGCTTTTGCCTAAAGTTTTCTTGATTTCAGTGAGTAAATCTAGGCTTCCTACAGCAGTAAGGTCTCCGGGATAGTATTTATTAAGTAGTGGTATATCAAAATGGTTTGAATTATATCCAATGAGCATGTCGGTTTCTTCTAAGATTGGCCATAAATCAGTAAGATTGTCTTGGGTAAATGTAAAATACTTTTTTGTTTTGTAATCATATATAATTAAAAGTGATATATCTAATTTAGCAGGATCATTTGAACCAACTTCTTGAAATGTATTTCGTGTTTCAATATCAAAAACGATTTTTCGCATATTTTTATAATTTATAAATGATAAAACTATTTTAGCATACTAAATAATCTCTGCAAAGTATAATTTAAAAATACAGACATTATTTGAAAAAAGTGTTATAATATTATGCATAATCTGTTTTGGGGGAAGTGGGTAGGTTTAATTTTTTTTATTCTTTAGTATGCGTAATTTTTTGATACGTTGTGGAATTTTGGTGTTATTTTTTGGGGCTATTATTGTTTGGTATTTTATACCAGATAGTTTTTTTGTACAGCAATCAGAAGTGTCAGAGCAATACATGACAGAAAAAGAGATAAAAGTGAGACCTGTAGAAAAAGAAATCAAAGCGACAAAACAAAATAAGTATAGCACAAAAGAAAAAATAAAGATAAAACAACTAGTACCATTTGTTGTGCAAGCGCCACATGCACAATGGGATGATCCGCGATATCAAGATGCATGTGAGGAGGCATCAATGGTTATGGCAGAAGCTTGGTTGGAAGGAGAAAATCATATATCTCGTAATGATGCGGAAGAACAAATAGAGGAATTATTTAAGTATGAACAGGATTTTTTTGATGATGCAGTTGATACTTCAGCAAATGATACAGCACGATTTTTTGACAAGCATTATGGGCACAATGTTACTGTAAAGGAAAATATTTCTATGGAAGATTTGTATAATATATTGGCACAAGAAAATATAATTATAGCGCCTACAAATGGAAAATGGTTAGGAAATCCACATTTTACAAGTGGAGGCCCTGATAGGCATATGCTAGTTATTGTGGGTTTTGACAAAAAAAACAGAGAGTTTATAACAAATGATCCAGGTACTCGTGTGGGGCGTGGATATAAATATAAGGATAGTATATTATATAATGCAATTCGTGATTATCAAACCGGGAATAAAAAGAGTATTGAAGGTATATCAAAAACAATAATAATTATAAAAAAATAATTTTTTTTAATGAGGCAAATTTTAGAATTACTTATCATTATCATTATTATCTTTATTCAAGTTATTGATGACGGGTCTGGAACAAAATATAGTAATGATACCAAAAAACAGACAATAAACACAGTAACACATATTGTAGATGGTGATACATTTGATATTGCATCTGGACAACGAATTCGTATGATAGGAATAGATACTCCAGAACGTGGGGAGTATTTTTATAAAGAAGCTAGTATTAGATTAAAAGAATTAATTGATGGTAAAGAAGTAATATTAATAAAAGACGTTTCAGAAACTGACAGATATGGTAGACTTCTTAGGCATGTATATTTAAATGGTGTGTGGATTAATAAACAAATGATTGATGAGGGTTTTGCAAAATTATTGACATTTCCACCAGATGTTGAACACGTACAAATTTTTAAACAAGCTCAGAAAAAGGCACGAGATGCTAAGAGGGGGATGTGGGCAAACAAGGATAATTATAAGTAAAGCATAATTAATATGATAAATATTGAAAAAGTTATTACGGTAGAGCCTAGAGGATTTTGTGCAGGTGTTGCACGTAGTATTAGTGTTGTAGAAGATTGCTTAAAGATATTTGGAGCACCGATATATATCAAACATGCAATTGTTCATAATAAAACAGTTGTTTCAGATTTGGAGAAAAAAGGGGCTATTATAGTTGAAAAAGTAGCAGATATTCCAGAAGGTGCAGTCGCAGTTTTTAGCGCACATGGATCACCACCTGAACATTTTGAACAAGCTAGGGCTAAAAGTATCCGTGTAATTGATGCAACATGTCCTCTTGTGACAAAAGTGCACATGGAAATGTTGAAGTTCATAAAAGATGGATATAAAGTAGTATATATTGGACACAAAGGTCATGTTGAAGGACTTGGCGTGGTTGGTGAGGCTAAAAAATTAAATATTGATGTTCCTGTATTAGAAAAGGTTTCTGATGTAAAAAATTTAGATTATTCTTTTAAACAAAAGATTGCATTTTTGACACAGACGACATTGAGTGTTACAGAAACAGATGAGATTATTAGTGCATTAAAAATGAAATATTCTTATATTGTTGCTCCACCAGCAACAGATATTTGTTATGCTACCACAAATAGACAAATAGCTGTTGCAAAGTTATCCAAACAAGTAGATGTTATTTTTGTTGTAGGTTCAAGGACATCTTCAAATTCAAAACGTTTAGTAGAAGTAGCTCAACAAAATAATTGTAGGGCATATTTGATAGATGAAGCACAAGAAATTGAGGAAGAATGGTTAAAGTCAGTGAAAAACGTAGGTGTTAGTGCAGGTGCAAGTGCGCCAGAATATAGAGTGGAAGAAGTTGTGAAATATTTTATTAAGCAAGGTGCTACCCATAGTAAATTATCTATAATACAGGAAAATATGCAATTTACAGAGCCAGTTGAACTTATGAAAGCACGAAAACACAAATGATTGACAAAATGTTATAAAATGATAGGATATTAGTATATTTATATTATATTAAGGTGGATAAAAAAATAAAAATACAATTAAATATAAGTGAAAGTATCTCTTGTTTTAAATATTGGATAAAAACAAAAGACAATTTTTGTTAGAAAATTGTCTTTTATTTTTTTTAAAATTTAGTATTTAAACATTAGCTTTTATAAAATAAACGGAGGACATTATGAAAATTGAACAGGTAATTGAAATTTTAAGTTTTAGTCCAATTTACATGAGAGCATCAAGAGACGAAAAAATAAAAGCTATTATTTATTTTTGTATGGCATACGAAAATATTAAATATAGTTGAAAATTGAAATGAAAGATTCATTTAAAATAAACTATCAGTTATAACAAGGATCAATGTATCCGCTGATAGTTTTTTATTTGGTGGTAGAGACATTTTTAATAGCATTATAATGAGTATAAATATATTTAGGAAAAAAGAAATATAATATGGAAATGAGAATATTATTTTGATATTGAAATACGTTTTAATATATTGTGAAATAATGAAAAATATTTATATGAAAAAGTGATTTATTTGATGAAGGAAATTATAATAACAAAAAAGAATTGAGTAATTCGCCCTTATCAATATA